>NZ_RZTO01000651.1:0-3591 GCF_003997225.1 Mesorhizobium sp. M2C.T.Ca.TU.002.02.1.1 | reverse complement strand
TCTCTTGACTATTCTGTATTGCTCGACGGATTGCCTCTGTCGTCGTGGCGCGGCCGTGTAGAACCTGTCCCATAGCGCATCCTTTGATTCGAATGACAAGCATGCACCATTAAAGCCCGGGATCAAACACCTAGGGTCTTCGCGACGGAGCTTCGCTCCTGCTTCGCCCTAGGATGACGACGGGACAGGCGTTGCGGCTAATCTCGACGGCTTGTTACCGCTCAAGTGCGGTATAGCGAATGTCAGTTCCTCAACCGGTAGCCCGTCTTGAATATCCACGCCACGATCGCGATGCAGATGGCCAGGAACACCAGCGTCATGCCGAGGCTGACGCCGACCGAAACGTCAGCCTTGCCGTAAAAGCTCCAGCGGAACCCGCTGATCAGGTAGACGACCGGGTTGAACAGGGTGACCGTCTTCCAGATGCCGGGCAGCATGTGGATCGAATAGAAGCTGCCGCCAAGGAAGGTGAGCGGCGTGACGATCAGGAGCGGCACCAGCTGCAGCTGCTCGAAGGTCTTGGCCCAGATGCCGATGATGAAGCCGAACAGGCTGAAGGTCACCGCCGTCAGCACCAGGAAGGCGACCATCCAGAACGGATGCTCGATCCTGAGCGGCACGAACAAAGCCGCCGTGGCGAGGATGATCAGGCCGAGCATGATCGACTTGGTCGCAGCACCGCCGACATAGGCGATGATGATCTCGAGATAGGAGACCGGCGCCGACAGGAGCTCATAGATCGAGCCGACGAATTTCGGGAAATAGATGGCGAAGGAGGCGTTGGAGATCGACTGCGTCAGAAGCGACAGCATCATCAGGCCCGGCACGATGAAGGCGCCATAGGCGATGCCGTCGATCTCGTTGATGCGCGAACCGATCGCCGAGCCGAAGACGACGAAATAGAGCGAGGTCGAGATGACCGGCGAGATGATGCTCTGCAGCACCGTGCGGAAGGCGCGCGCCATCTCCACCCGGTAGATCGCCCAGACTGCACGAAAATTGGGGGCGGCGCGCAGGTTCATGGCTCTTGCCTCAGGAGATTGACGAAGATCTCTTCGAGCGAGCTGTTCTTGGTGTCGAGATCGCGGAACTGGACGCCGGCCGCCTCGAGGTCGCGGATCAGCGAGGCGACGCCCGGACGGTCGCTCTGGTTGTCATAGGTGTAGGTGAGCTGGTTGCCGTCGGCGGACAGCTCCAATGAATAGTGGGAAAGCCCGTCCGGAACGGCGGCCAGCGGCGCGCGCAGCTCCAGCGTCATCTGCTTGCGGCCGAGCTTGCGCATCAGCTCTGCCTTGCCTTCGACCAGGATGATCTCGCCCTTGTTGATGACGCCGACGCGGTCGGCCATCGCCTCGGCTTCCTCAATGTAGTGCGTGGTGAGGATGATGGTGACGCCATCCTCGCGCAGGCGCCTGACCATCGCCCACATGTCCTGGCGCAGCTCGACGTCGACGCCGGCCGTCGGCTCGTCGAGGAACAAAACGCGCGGCTCGTGCGACAGCGCCTTGGCGATCATCAGCCGGCGCTTCATGCCGCCCGACAGCGTGATCGCCTTGGAATCCTTTTTCTCCCACAAGGAGAGATCGCGCAGCACCTTCTCGACGAAGTCCTTGTTGGGCGCCTTGCCGAACAGGCCGCGGCTGTAGTTCACCGTCGCCCAGACGGTCTCGAAGGCGTCGATGGTCAGTTCCTGCGGCACCAGCCCGATCAGGCTGCGCGCCGCGCGGTAATCCCGGCCGATGTCGTGGCCATCCACCGTGACCGTGCCCGACGAGCGGTTGACGATGCCGCAGACGATCGAGATCAGCGTCGTCTTGCCGGCGCCGTTCGGCCCGAGCAGCGCGAATATCTCGCCGCGCTCGATGTCGAGATTGATTTCCTTCAGCGCCTTGAAGCCTGTGGCATAGGTTTTCGTGACACCGGAGATCGAGATGATGGATGACATGCTGAAATACGGCCGGCTGGAAAAGGTGATCTGATATAGGTCGGATGCCGCCCGGTGCAACCGTGAATCGCCGCCGCTGCTGACAGTTCTGGACAGTCGCATTCCTTGGAGATTGGCCAAAACACCTCGCTCGTCGTCATCCACGGGCGGAGCAAGGAGCGAAGCGACGCGCGCAGACCCGAGGATCCATTCCGTGACTTCCGAGCGCTGCCGCGGTGCAGAATTCTGCTCCGCCGCACTCTTCGATCAAGGTCACGGAATGGATTCCAGGGTCTCCGCGACGCCGCTTCGCGGCTGCTCCGCCCAGGAATGACGAGGTTGGGAGGCCGGAGCCAATCTCCAGCGTTTGCGCTGATTTCACGGAACTGAACGGCCAAAGTCTGCCTGACTGCATCGAACAACTAACCCTGCCCCGTCCAGAACGCGATCTCCTGCGCCTTGGTCCCGAGCTCGGTCTTCAGCCATTGATCGTCGTCGTCGAGGTAGCTCCACGGCGTCTTGCCCTGGGCTCGCATCTCGCGGATGTAGGAGCGGTAGCGGTAGTGGCTGTAGACCGACATCGCATAGGTGGCATAGGCGGCGGCGAGCTTGCCGTGGCCGCGCACGATCACCAGGTTCTCGTCGTTCTTCTCGCTCGCCGGCGCCGAGAAATTGTGGCTGCCAGTCACCACCACGCAATCGGCTGAATGCGGGTCGGTCACCAGGATTTTCGAGTGCACGATGGCGTGGCCGATCTGCGACAGGAACTCCCGCCGGTTGACCTCGGCGATCCATGGCCCGAGCGGCGCGTCGAGGCCTTGCGGCTGCGTCACCGCATAGCGGTCCGGCGTGAATTTGCGGTCGCTGCTCACCAGGCCGATGTCGAGGAAGTTCTGCTCGGCGCCGCCCTCGTCGGCGCTCAGCGTCGAGACCACGCCGCGCACATACATGCCCTTTTCCTTGGCGCGCTGGCCGGCCAGCGTGTGCAGCCCCTGCTTGCCCGGCGTGAACATCAAAAACAGCACCGCCTGCTTGGCTGAAGTGATGACGTCGCGCAGCGCCGCCATGTCGGCGCCGTCCGAGGTGCGGGTAAACCACACGGTCGCCTTGGCGGTGCCGACCGTGAAGGTCTTCGGCGCATCGTTGTCCGCCATCAGCGCCGGCGTGAAATTGGCCGGGTCGGTCTTCGGCGGCGAGGCGTCCCTGAGCAGGTCCCAATGCTTGCGGAAATGCGCCGCCACCGCCGCGTCCTCGATCAGCAGGCCGTTGTTGACCTGCGTGCAGAGGCCCGTCGTGCTCCAGTTGGTGCTGCCGGTCCACACCTTCTTCGGCTCGCCGTCTTCCGACAAGACGACGAACTTGTTGTGGCCGAGGCCTTTCGATTTCAGCATCCGGTCGATGGTCGCGACGCCATGGTCGTTGAGGTTCTTGCGCGCATCCTTGTTGCCGTCGCCTTTCTTGTCGGAGCCGTTGGCGAGGATGAGATGCAGCCGCGGCCCGAGCCCGATCAGCGCCGTCTCCAGCGTCGCGTCCCCGAGCTCGTAGAGCGCGGCATGCAATTCGTCGCCGGCGCCTTGCGTCAGCCCGACCATGCGCAGGCCGAGATCGCCTTCCAGGAAAGCGCGGAATTTCGCGTCGCCATTGGTCTGCAGGCTCTTCTTGAAGGC
>NZ_RZTO01000650.1:0-3593 GCF_003997225.1 Mesorhizobium sp. M2C.T.Ca.TU.002.02.1.1 | reverse complement strand
CCGCCGGACAGCGCCGAGGGCTTCCTCTGCAACAGCGGCTCGATCTGCAGGATCTCGGCGGCGCGGGCGATGCGCTTGGCGATCTCGTCCTTCGCCACGCCGGCGACGCGCAGGCCGAAGGAAAGGTTCCTTTCCACCGTCATCTGCGGGTAGAGCGCGTAGGACTGGAACACCATGCCGATGCCGCGGTCCTTCGGCTCTTCCCAGGTGACGTTCTTGCCCTTGATGAAGATGCGCCCGTCCGAAATGTCGAGCAGGCCGGCGATGCAGTTGAGCAAGGTCGACTTGCCGCAGCCGGACGGCCCAAGCAGCACGATGAATTCGCCCTCGGCGACATCCAGGTTGAGCGTCTGCAGCACCGAGACGGCGCCGAAATTGAGCGACAGGTCCTGGATCGAAACGCTGGGATTGGCGATTTCAGCTTCCATCATCATCCTTTCACCGCGCCGGCGGCGATGCCGCGCACGAAGAGCTTGCCGGAAACGAAATAGACGATCAGCGGAACAAGGCCGGTCAGGATGGTCGCGGCCATGTTGACATTGTATTCCTTCACGCCCTGGACCGAGTTGACGATATTGTTGAGCTGCACCGTCATCGGATAGGTGTCGGGGCGGGTATAGACGACGCCGAACAGGAAGTCGTTCCAGATGCCGGTCACCTGCAGGATGATGGCGACCACGAAGATCGGCAGCGACATCGGCAGCATGATGCGCAGATAGATGCCCCAGAAGCCGGCGCCGTCGACGCGCGCCGCGCGGAACAGCTCCTCCGGCATCGAGGTGAAATAGTTGCGGAACAAGAGCGTCAGGATCGGCATGCCGAAGATCGAATGCACGATCACCAGTCCGGTCAGCGTGCCGTAGATGCCGATCTCGCGCAGGATGATGACGATCGGATAGATCATCACCTGGTAGGGGATGAAGGCGCCGACGATCAGGATGATGAAGAAGGTATCGGCGCCCTTGAAGCGCCAGTTGGCCAGGGCATAGCCGTTCACCGAGGCGATCGCGATCGAGAGCAGCACCGACGGCACGGTGATGCGCACGGAATTCCAGAAGCCGCGCGAGAGCCCGTCGCAATTGAGCCCGGTGCAGGCGCTCGCCCAGGCTTTGACCCAGGGCTCGAAAGTGATCTCCATCGGCGGCGAGAAGATATTGCCGAGGCGGATTTCCGGCATGCCTTTCAGCGAGGTGACGATCATCACGTAGAGCGGCAGAAGATAGTAGAGCGCCACGACGATCAGCGTGCCGTAGAGGAAGATGTTGCGGCGCGACAGCACGTGCCGCGGTTTCGGCCCGCTCGGGCCGGTGGCATGGCGCCGCAACGCCTGTGCGCTGGTGGACAGGGAGGCGACGTCAGCCACGCTTCTTGCCTCCGAATTCGAGATAGGCCCATGGCACGATGACGATCACCACCGACAACAGCATCATGGTCGAGGCGGCAAAACCCTGGCCGAGATTCTGGGCGAAGAACATGTAGTCGTAGACATATTTCGCCGGCACTTCGGAGGCGATGCCGGGGCCGCCGCTGGTCTGCGCCACGACCAGGTCGTAGACCTTGACGATGCCGGCGGCGATGATCACCAGCGTGGTGATGAAGACCGGCCGCATCATCGGGATGACGATGAAGAGATAGGTCTTCCAGGCGGGAATGCCGTCCACCCTCGCCGCCTTCCAGATATCCTCGTCGATGCCGCGCAGGCCGGCGAGCATCAGGCACATGATCAGCCCCGTGCCCTGCCAGAGCGCGGCGATCGAAATGCCGTAGATGACGATGCTGGAATTATAGAGCGGGTCGAAGCTGAAACTCGTCCAGCCGAGGTCGCGCACGACGCGCTGCACGCCGAAATCCGGATTGAGCAGCCATTGCCAGACCAGCCCGGTGACGATGAAGGACAGCGCGAAGGGATAGAGGAAGATGGTGCGGAACGTGTCCTCGAAGCGGATCTTCTGGTCGAGCAGGGCTGCAAGCAGGAAGCCGATGACCAGCGAGAATACCAGCGAGATCGCGCCGTAGATCAAAAGGTTCTCGATCGACACCAGCCAGCGCGATGTCGACCAGAGCCGGTGATACTGGTCGAGTCCGACGAAGTTGAGCCGCGGCAACAGCTTCGAATTGGTGAAGGAATAGAGCACCGTCCACGCCGTGCCGCCGACGAACACCACCAGCGCGGTGAGCACCATCGGGATCGATGCGACCTTGGCGTTGAGGTTACGGAAAAGCTTACTCGGGCGTTCGCTGTTGCTCATCTCGGCAGCCGGGCTGGGACAATGAGGGCGTCACGCTCCCGACCCCGCTGGAATGGGGCCGGGAGCCGGCGGGGGCGCCGGTTGTTCAGTCCGCTGAGCCGATGATCTCGGCGAAGCGCTTCTGCGCCTCTTCGAGCGTCATATCGGGCTTGGCGAAGAACTCGGAGAACAGGTCTTCCTTCTGCTTCTGGCTGTCTTGCGAGAGCAGTTGGTCCGTCCACGGCATGACGGCGCCCTTGGCGAGAATGGCGAGGCCCTTCTTCATGCAGTCATTGGCCGTGTTGAGGTCGACGTCGCCGCGCACCGGCAGCGAGCCCTTCTTGAGATTGAAGGCGACCTGGGTCTTCGGATCGAGCAGGGTCTCGGCAAGCACCACCTGCGCCTTGGCCTTCGCCTCGTCCTTGAGCAGCGGGAAGTAGAAGGCGTCGCCGCCGGTGGCTATGACTTCATTCAGGCCGAGACCGGGCAGGCAGGTGTAGTCCTTGCCGGCGGTCTTGCCGGCGACCTGGAACTCGCCCTGCGCCCAGTCGCCCATGATCTGGCCGGCGGCCTTGCCGGTGATGACCAGATTGGTCGCCTGGTTCCAGTCCTGGACATTGGTGTTCTTGGCCATCTTGCGGGCGTCGTCCGCCGCCTTGAACACCTTGGCGATCTCCGGACCGGCCGCGAAGGCGGCGTCCTTGTCCTTGTAGACCTTGAGGAACGTGTCGGTGCCGCCGACCGCGGCCATCAGCACGTCGAAGGCGCCGGAGGCCTGCCAGGCCTGTCCGCCGACCGCGAGCGGGATGATACCGGCCTTTTCCAGCGCCGGAGCGTCAGCCACGAATTCATTCCAGTCCTTCGGCAGCGGCAGCCCGGCCTTCTGGAAAGCCTCGTTGGACAGCCACAGCCACTGCCAGGAGTGGATGTTGACCGGCACGCAATAGATCTTGCCGTCGATGGTGCAGCTGTCGAGCAGGCTCTTCGGCCGCACGATCTCCGTCCACTTGTCCTTGGTGGCGATGTCGGTGAGGTCGCGCATCAGCCCGGCCTGCACCAGTTCCTCGGCCTGGCGGCCGTGGTTGAACTGGGTGGCGCCCATTGGATCGCCGCCGGTGATGCGGCTGATCATGATCGGCCGCGCCGTGCCGCCGGAGCCGGCGATGGCGCCGTCGACCCAGTGATTGCCCGTCGCGTCGAATGCCTTGGCAAGCTCGGCCACCGCCGCCGCCTCGCCGCCCGAAGTCCACCAATGGGTGACTTCCAGGTCGGTCGCGGCCGCCGGACCGGCGACGTTGAGCGCAACCGTCGCGGCAAAGGCGGCAGTCAGGAATTTGTATCGCATTTCGGCTTCCTCCCAGAATC
>NZ_RZTO01000064.1:0-13823 GCF_003997225.1 Mesorhizobium sp. M2C.T.Ca.TU.002.02.1.1 | reverse complement strand
ATCTTGGCCGCGTCGCTGCCGCCGGTTATGACGATGTGCGCCCCCGCTCGGGCAAACGCCAGGGCGACGGCCTTGCCGATGTTCTGGCCGGCCGCGGTAATGACCGCTACCCGCCCCTTCAAGCCGGGAACTTCCATGTGCTCACCTGTGGATCACGAGGGCGCGGAGCGCGTCCTGTCCCAACCTTGTAGATTGAGAAACCAAACAGGGGCTATGCCAGGAAGCAAACCGCCATAGGTCTAGGCTAGATGCCCGCCATCGCCAGCAGGGTCTTCATCCGTGCGATGGCAAGATCGGGGTCGGCCAACAGGCCGGCCTGATCGGAGAGCCGGAAGACGTCCGCGTAGTGGCATATGCCGCGCGCCGACTGCATGCCGCCGACCATGGTGAAATGGTCCTGATGCCCGTTCAGCCAGGCCATGAAGACGATGCCGGCCTTGTAGTATTCGGTCGGCGTTTCGAAGATCTTGCGCGACAGCGGCACGGTCGGCGCCATCAGCGCGTCGTAACCGGCCTTGTCGCCCTCCGCCAACTTCGCCAGCGCGGCGTTGGCCACCGGGGCGATGGCGTCGAAGATGCCGAGCAGAGCATGCGAATGCCGCCTGCCGTCGCCGGCGATCAGCTCGGGATAATTGAAATCATCGCCGGTGAACATCACGACGCCCTCGGGCAGCCGGTCGCGCAGCAGCACCTCCTTCTCCGCGTCGAGCAGCGATATCTTGATGCCCTCGACCTTGTCCGCATGCCGCTCGATGATGGCGACGACCGTGCCGAGCGCCGTATCGAAATCGTTGCTGCCCCAATAACCCTTGAGCGCCGGATCGAACATGTCGCCCAGCCAGTGCAGGATCACCTTGCCCGATGCCTGTGAGAGCATCCGGTCATAGACGCGGGCATAGTCGTCCGGTCCCTTTGCCACCGCCGCCAGCGCGCGGCTTGCCATCATGATCGCCTTGCCGCCTTCGCCTTCGACGAAGGCGAATTGATCTTCATAGGCGCCGATGACGTCGTCGAGCGTCTTGGCCGCCGCGGGCGCCAGGTGATCGGTTCCCGCCCCCGATGCGAGGTCGGCGCCCGGCACCGTTTTGGCCTCCGCTATCGAGCGCCGGATCAGTTCCTTGGCGCTCGCCCAGTCGAAACCCATGCCGCGTTGGGACGTGTCCATGGCCTCGGCGATGCGGAAGCCGAGCCGCCACAGATGATGGCGGAACGCCATGGTCCTGTCCCAGTCGACCGCCGGCCGCGACCAGGGGTTGGTCATGGCGATGGGATCGGCAACGACATGGGCGGCGGCATAGGCGATGCGCGAAAACCGCGCGCTCTTGTTTGGCTCGACCGGTCTGCCGACGAGCCGGTAGCTGACCCGGTCGCCGTTTGCCGCAGGCAAGGTAATGTGCATGGAACTCTCCCGTTGCGGGTCGCTATAAATGGAACGTTCCAATAAATCAAGAAGCTTTATGATTCAAGGCATCCGCGTCGACGCGGCATAGCACCTCCATGGAGAAATGCTTGCGTTGGCGGGAGTTTTGAACCGCTCCAATCAATTTTTCGAATCCCACGGGAATCATGATTGACTCTGATTTGGATCGATGATTAGAACGTTCCAATAAATTTGCTCAAAAAACGCGGAGGATGGAACGAGGATGGCCAGCCGGGCCAAGGCGACGATCCTGGACATCGCCCGCGAGGCCGGCGTGTCCAAATCGACGGTGTCGCTCGTGCTGCAGGGCAGCGGGCTGATCCGGCCTGAAACCGCGACCAAGGTGCGCAAGGCGATCGAGGATGTCGGCTATGTCTACAACCGCGGCGCCGCCAATCTGCGCAAGGCCCATTCCAACGTCATCGGCATGGTGATCAACGATCTCACCAACCCCTTTTTCGCCGAGCTTGCCGTCGGCATGGAGCGCGTCTTCCAGGCGGCGGGCGTCGTGCCCTTCATCGCCAACACGGCGGAAAACCCGGTGCGCCAGGAAGAGGTGCTGAAGTCGCTCATGGAACAGGGTGTCGCCGGCCTTATCGTCTCGCCGGCGCGCGGTACCACGCCGGGCGCCTTCCGCCGCATCGAGTCGGCCGGCGTGCCGATCGTCTTCACCATGCGCCGGCTGCCCGAAAGCCGCATTCCGGTGATCGCGCCGGACAACCATCGCGGCGCCTTTATCGCCACCGAGCATCTGATCCGCAAGGGCCATCGCCGCCTGGCATTCTTCGGCGGCTCGTCCGATCTTGTCGTCTACCACGAGCGACTGGGCGGGTTCCTTGAAGCCTGCGAAACGCTCGGCATTCCCGCCTCCGACCGGCTGATCGTCGAGGGCGAGACCAGCCGCAAGGGGGGCATGGCCTGCCTGGAGACGGCGCTTGCCGCGGCGCAGCCGCCGACGGCGGCGCTTTGCTTCAACGACGCGGTCGCCTTCGGCGCCATGCTGGCGCTGCGCAAACGCGGCCTCGAGGCGGGGGCGGACTTTGCCGTCGTCGGCTTCGATGACGTCGCCGAGGCCGAGCACTACAGCCCGGCGCTGACCAGCGTTGCCGTCGACACCGCCGGCCTCGGCGAGCGCGCCGCTCATGTGATGCTGAAGATGATCCAGTCGCGCACCACGCGCGCCGAGGACCATATCGGCGCCGTCAGCCTGGTCGTGCGGGAAAGCAGCGGTCCGGACCGCAACAGCCAAGTGGGAGACGCGGCATGAGCGTGCGATGGGGATTGATCGGCGCCAGCACGATCGCCAGACAGTTCATGATCGATGCCATCCGCGCGCAAGCCGATGGCGAGGTTGCCGCAGTGGTGAGCTCGAATCCCGAGCGCGCGGTGGCCTATGCCCGCGAGAATGGCATTCCGGCCGCCGTCTCGACCCTCGATGCGCTGCTCACCAAGGACATCGACGCCGTCTACATCTCGACCACCAACGAATTGCACCTCGAGCAGGGCCTTGCCGCGATCAAGGCCGGCAAACATGTACTGTGCGAAAAGCCGCTGGCGCTGACCAGCGCCGATGCGCGCAAGCTGGTCGTCGCCGCGAAAGCCGCCGGCATCGTCTTCGGCACCAACCATCATCTGCGCAATGCCGGCGCGCATCGCGCCATGCGCGAGGCGATTGCCGCCGGCCGCATCGGCAAGCCGATCGCGGCGCGCGTCTTCCACTCGGTCTTCCTGCCGGAGAACCTGCATGGCTGGCGCGTCACCAGGCCCGAAGCCGGCGGCGGCGCGGTGCTCGACATTACCGTGCACGATGCCGACACGCTGCGCTTCGTGCTTGGCGACGACCCGGTCGAGATTTCGGCTTTCACGCAATCGGCCGGCATGGCCGGGAGCGGCCTGGAGGACGGCGCCATGTGCATCTGGCGCTTCAAGTCGGGAGTCATCGCGCAATCGCATGAGGGCTTCACCACGAAATTCGCCGGCACCGGCTTCGAAGTGCATGGCTCGGAAGGCTCGCTGATCGCCGCCAATGTGATGACGCAGAGGCCGGTCGGCTCGGTGCTGCTGCGCACCGCGAAGGGCGAGGAGGAGCTGAATTTCGATCGCGAGGACCTCTACACCCGCTCGGTCCGCCAGTTCCATGCCGCGATCCGCGGCGAGGGCCAGCCTGCCGCCACCGGCGAGGACGGCATCTGGTCGCTGGCTTCCGCCGAAGCAGCGCTTCAATCGTCGAAGACCGGCAAGGCCGTCGCTATCGACCCGCAACTCGGGAGCCTCGCGTGAGCAAGCTCGTATCGGCGGCCCATGCCGCCGGCCTGATCAAGGACGGCATGGTCGTCTCGGTGTCGTCGTCGAGCGGCCTCGGCTGCCCCGACGCCGTGCTTGCCGCGATCGGCGAGCGTTTCGACGCGGAAGGCCATCCGAAGGCGATCACCACGCTGCACCCGATCGCCGCCGGCGACATGTACGGCATCAAGGGCATCGACCATCTCGCCAAGCCCGGCCTGTTGAAGCGCACGCTCTGCGGCTCCTATCCGTCCGGCCCCTCTTCCTCCGAACCGCCGCAGATCTGGAAGATGATCGGCGACAATTCCGTCGCTGCCTACAACGTTCCCTCAGGCATCCTCTTCGACATGCATCGCGAGGCCGCCGCCAAGCGGCCGGGCGTGCTGACCAAGGTCGGCCTCGACACCTTCGCCGATCCGCGCCACCAGGGCTGCGCCATGAACGCCGCGGCCAGCGAGCCGATCGTCTCGGTCCAACAGTTCGATGGCGAGGAATGGCTCTATTTTCGCGCCATCGTGCCGAACATCTCGATCATCCGCGCCACCACGGCCGATGAGCGCGGCAACCTCACCTATGAGCATGAGGGCGCCTATCTCGGCGGCCTGGAACAGGCGCTTGCCGCCCGCAACAATGGCGGCATCGTCATCGCGCAGGTCAAGCGCGTGGTCGAGAACGGCACGCTGAAGCCGCATGACGTGCGCGTGCCGGGCGTGTTGGTCGACCACATCGTGGTGGCGCCCGACCAGTTGCAGACGACCCAGACGCCTTACGATCCGGCGATCTCGGGCGAGATCTTCCGGCCGCTGTCGACCTTCCGCACGCCCGAGATGAACATCCAGAAGGTGATCGCACGCCGCGTCGCCATGGAATTGCGCGATGGCATGGCCGTCAACATCGGCTTCGGCATCTCGGCCAACGTGCCGCGCATCCTTCTGGAGGAAGGCCAGCACGGCAAAGTCACCTGGGTGATCGAGCAGGGCGCGGTCGGCGGCGTGCCGCTGCTCGACTTCAAATTCGGCTGCGCCTCGAACGCCGAGGCGATCATGCCTTCGCCGCACCAGTTCATCTATTTCCAGGCCGGCGGCTTCGATGCCTCGCTGCTCTCCTTCCTGCAGATCGACCGCCACGGCTCGGTCAACGTCTCCAAGCTTTCGGCGCGGCCGCATGTGACGGCCGGCGCCGGCGGCTTCGTCGACATCACCGCGCGGGCGAAGAAGATCGTCTTCTCCGGTTTCTTCAATGCGGGCGCCAAGCTTTCCCTGGCCAACGGCGCGATCCGCATCGACCAGGAAGGCAAGGTCAAGAAGATCGTCGAGGAGGTCGAGCACATCTCCTTCTCGGGAAAACGCGCCGTCGCGCAAGGGCAGGACATCACCTATATCACCGAGCGCTGCGTGATGAAGCTGACGCCGGACGGGTTGATGGTGACGGAGCTGGCGCCCGGCGTCGACCTCGAACGCGATGTGCTGGCGCAGGCCGAGATTCCGCTTGGCGTCGCGAATGACCTCAAGGTCACACCTGCGTCGCTCTACCAGGATCGGCCGATCGGCCTGTCGCTCAACGGCGGCGCCTCGCTCGGAGGTGCAAATGGCTGAACGTCTCGTCACCTTCGAAAGGGACGGCGCCGTCGGCATCGTCACGCTGCGTCGTCCGGAAAAATTCAACGCCCTCGACATTCCGATGCTGCGCGCGCTCGAAGCGGCGCTCGACGAAGCGGAGCTGGCCGAAGGCGTCCGGGTTGTCCTCATTTGCGGCGACGGCAAGGGCTTCTGCGCCGGCGGCGACGTCGAAGCCTGGGGCGCGATGAGCGCCGCCGATTTCCAGGTGCAATGGGTGCGCTACGGCCACCGCGTCTTCGACCGCCTGGCCCGGCTTCGCCAGCCGACCATCGCGGTGCTTTCGGGCCATGCGTTGGGCGGCGGACTGGAACTGGCCGCGGCTTGCGACTTCCGCGTCGCCGAGGCGCAGATAAAACTCGGCTTCCCCGAAACCTCGATCGGCGTGGTGCCGGGCTGGTCGGGCACACAGCGCGCCGTGCGCCGCTTTGGTGCACAGAGCGTGCGCCGGATGGCGATTGGCGGCGAGATTTTCCTCGCCCCGGACGCGCTCGCGCACGGCATCGTCGACCGGCTGGTCGAGACCGGCAAGGCCTTCGACGAAGCGAAAGCCTGGGCCGAGAAGATCGCCGAGCGCGGTCCGCTGGCGACCGAGGCCGCCAAGCTGATGATCGCCGTTGCCGAGGGCGAGGAAGACGCCGCCGCGACCGAGGCGCTGGCCAGCGGCTTCATCGCGCTCACCGCCGACCTGAAAACCGGCGTCGGCGCCTTCAAGGCCAGGCAGAAGCCGGCCTTTTCGAGATCCTAGAGAAGACATGATGAACGCACCGCTCAACATTGCCATGCCGGCCGAAGCGTCCCAGGCACCGAAGGCCTATAAGCTGCTGGTCGACGGCAAGCATATCGATGCCCGTGACGGCCGCAGCATCGAGCGCGCCAGCCCAGGCCACGGCTTCGTCGTGTCCCGTTATGCGCAAGCGGGCGCGGCTGAGGTCGAGGTGGCGGTACAGGCCGCGCACAAGGCTTTCGAGACCGGTCCGTGGCCGCGCATGAAGGCGTCGGAACGCGCGGCGGTGCTGTTCAAGACCGCCGACCTGATCGAGACCCGGCTGGAAGAGATCGCCCGCCTCGACGCGCTGGAATCCGGCAAGCCGATCGCCCAGGCGCGCGGCGAGATCGGCGGCGCGATCGACATCTGGCGCTATGCGGCCTCGCTTGCCCGCACGTTGCATGGCGAGAGTTACGCCAACCTGGGCGACGATATGCTGGGCGTCGTGCTGCGCGAGCCGATCGGTGTCGTCTCGATCATCACGCCGTGGAACTTCCCCTTCCTGATCGTCAGCCAGAAGCTGCCTTTCGCGCTTGCCGCAGGCTGCACGGCGGTGGTGAAGCCGAGCGAGATGACGTCGGCCTCGACCTTCGTGCTCGGCGATATCCTGCTCGAAGCCGGCTTGCCGGCCGGCGTCGTCAACATCCTCGCTGGCTTCGGCGCCGATGTCGGCGCGCCGATGGTCAACCACCCGCTGGTCGAGATGGTATCCTTCACCGGCTCGACCCGCGTCGGCAAGATGACCATGGCGACGGCGTCCAATTCGCTGAAGAAGGTCTCGATGGAGCTCGGCGGCAAGAACGGCCAGATCGTCTTCCCCGACGCCGACCTCGAGGCGGCGGCCGATGCCGCCGTGTTCGGTGGCTTCTTCAACGCCGGCGAATGCTGCAACGCCGGCAGCCGCCTGATCGTGCACGAGGCGATCGCCGACGACTTCCTGAACGCGGTCAAGGCGCTAGCCCGGGAGGTCCGCGTCGGCGATCCGCTCGACGACCGCACCAAGGTCGGCGCGATGATCTCGGCCGACCATATGGAAAAGGTAGCCGGCTATGTAACGGCGGCGAAAACCGACGGCGGCGACGTTTTCACCGGCGGCGCCCGGCTTGCATCCAACGCCGGGCAATATCTCGATCCGACCATCATCCGCAACGTTACAGAGGACATGGCGATCGCCCGCGAGGAAGTGTTCGGGCCGGTGCTGTCCGTGCTCACTTTTGAAACGATTGAAAAGGCATTGCGCATTGCCAACAACACGCCCTATGGTCTGTCTGCAGGGGTGTGGAGCGCCGGCGTCGACACATGCATGTCGGTGGCGCGCGGTGTGCGTTCGGGGACGGTTTGGGTGAATACGTTCATGGAAGGTTATCCCGAACTGCCCTTCGGCGGCTACAAGCAGTCCGGTCTGGGACGCGAACTCGGCAAACGCGCCGTCGAGGACTATACCGAGGAAAAGACGATCCAGTTTCATCGCGGCCAGCGCACCGGTTGGTGGGTCGGCTGAGTTGGGAGACCCCGGCGGACCCCCGCCGGTTATGCGTATGCAACAAGGGAGGTAGTACATGTTGCGCAAACTCTTTATCGGAACGGCTCTTGCGACGAGCTTTGCGTTCTCGGCGCATGCCGCGGACGTCAAGGAAGTGCAGATGCTGCATTGGTGGACGTCGGGCGGCGAAGCGGCTGCTCTCAACGTGCTGAAGCAGGATCTCGCCAAGGAAGGCTATGCCTGGAAGGACGTGCCGGTGGCCGGCGGCGGCGGCGACGCCGCCATGACCGCGCTGAAGGCGATGGTCGCGGCCGGCAACTACCCGACCGCCTCGCAGATGCTGGGCTACACCGTGCTCGACTATGCCGCCGCCGGCGTCATGGGCGACCTGACCGAGACCGCCAAGAAGGAAGGCTGGGACAAGTCGGTTCCCGCCGCCCTGCAGAAGTTCTCCGTCTATGACGGCAAGTGGGTTGCTGCTCCGGTCAACGTCCACTCCGTCAACTGGCTGTGGATCAACAAGGCGGTGATGGACAAGATCGGCGGCACCGAGCCGAAGACCTTCGACGACTTCGTGGCATTGCTCGACAAGGCCAAGGCGGCCGGCGTCATCCCGCTCGCTCTGGGCGGCCAGAACTGGCAGGAAGCCACCATGTTCGATTCCGTCGTGCTGTCGACCGGCGGGCCGGAGTTCTACAAGAAGGCGATGAACGACCTCGATGAAGAGTCGCTCAAGTCCGACACGATGAAGAAGTCGTTCGACAACCTCGCCAAGCTCGTCACCTATGTCGATCCGAACTTCTCGGGCCGCGACTGGAACCTCGCCACCGCCATGGTCATCAAGGGCGACGCGCTGGTTCAGGTCATGGGCGACTGGGCCAAGGGCGAGTTCCACGCCGCCAACAAGACCCCGGGCACCGACTTCCTGTGCTACCGCTTCCCGGGCACCGACGGCTCGGTGATCTACAACTCCGATATGTTCGGCATGTTCAACGTTCCGGACGACCGCAAGGCCGCCCAGGTCGCGCTTGCCACCGCCACTTTGTCGAAGAGCTTCCAGTCGGCCTTCAACGTGGTGAAGGGTTCGGTTCCGGCCCGCACCGACGTGCCGGACACCGACTTCGACGCTTGCGGCAAGAAGGGCATCGCCGACCTGAAGAAGGCCAATGAGGGCGGCACGCTGTTCGGCTCGCTGGCTCAGGGCTATGGCGCCCCGCCGGCCGTCGCCAACGCCTACAAGGATGTCGTGTCGAAGTTCGTCCATGGTCAGATCAAGACCTCCGACGAGGCCGTGACCGAGCTGGTCAAGGCGATCGACGACGCCAAGTAAGGTTCACGTGAACCAGGTCTCCCCCGCTCCGGCGGGGGAGGTCTCCTGTCGACAAACGGTGCGGGAAAGACCCTGGTGCATTCCGGCGCCGGGCCGTTTCCGACCAACCGGTACTGGATGAGCCGATGAGCACAGTTGCCGAAACCCAGATCAAGCTGACACCGGAGCACGACGCCCGTCCCGGCGCGACGGTCCGTTCGCGGCTGCAGGACCTGCTGCCGAAGATCGTGTTGGCGCCGAGCTTCGCGGCGACGATCGTCTTCGTCTACGGCTTCATTCTATGGACGATCTATCTGTCCTTCACCAATTCCAAGACCTTCCCGTCCTACGACATCACCGGCGCCCGCGCCTATCAGCGGCTGTGGCGCTGGACCTTCGAGAGCGACCCGCCGTCGAGCTGGTACACCTCCATCACCAATATGGGCATTTTCGGCTTCCTCTACATCGCCATCTGTCTGGCGCTCGGCCTGTTCCTGGCCATCCTGCTCGACCAGAAGATCCGCGGCGAAGGCGTGCTGCGGCCGATCTACCTCTACCCGATGGCGCTCTCCTTCATCGTCACCGGCGTCGCCTGGAAGTGGTTCCTCGATCCTGGCCTCGGCCTTGAGCAGACGCTGCATCAATGGGGCTGGACGAGCTTCCATTTCGACTGGATCAAGAACAAGGATTTCGTCATCTACACGGTGGTCATCGCCGGCGTCTGGCAGGCCTCGGGCTTCATCATGGCGATGTTCCTGGCCGGCCTTCGCGGCATCGACGGCGAGATCATGAAGGCGGCGCAGATCGACGGCGCGTCCACCTTCCAGCTCTACCGCCGCATCGTCATCCCGCTGCTGCGGCCCGTCTTCCTGTCGGCCTTCATCGTGCTCGCGCATCTCGCCATCAAGTCCTACGACCTGGTCGTCGCGCTGACCAGCGGCGGGCCGGGCGGCTCGGCCTGGCTGCCGTCGAACTTCATGTATGAGTTCACCTTCAAGCGCAACGAGATGGCGGTCGGTTCGGCGAGCGCGGTGATCATGCTGATGACGCTGACCGCGATCATCGTGCCTTACCTCTATTCCGAGCTCAGGGAGAAGCCGCGATGAGCACTGTTGCCTCGCCTGCCCGTCCGGCTTCGAGCGGCATGAGCGCCAGGACGCTCAACCGCATCGTCATCTACGGACTGCTCGCGCTGTTCGCGATCTTCTACCTGATGCCGCTCTTCGTCATGCTGGTCACCTCGTTCAAGACCATGGATGAGATCCAGAACGGCAACATGCTGTCGCTGCCGCAATCGCCGACCATCGAGCCTTGGTTCAAGGCCTGGGGCCAGACCTGCGTCGGCCTCACCTGCGCCGGCATCAAGGGCTATTTCTGGAACTCCATCAAGATGGTGGTCCCGGCCGTGCTGATCTCGACGCTGCTCGGCGCCCTCAACGGTTACGTGCTGACCAAATGGCGCTTCCGCGGCCACACGCTGGTTTTTGCGATGATGCTGTTCGCCTGCTTCATCCCCTTCCAGTCGGTGCTGTTGCCGATGGCGACCATCCTCGGCAGCCTCGGCCGCTTCGGCGCCACCCTGCAGAACGCGACCGGGTTCAATTTCGGCCTCGGCAATTCGACGGTGAACCTGGTCTTCGTCCACGTGGTCTACGGCCTCGGTTTCACCACCTTGTTCTTCCGCAATTATTACGAGGCCTTCCCGACCGAGCTGGTGAAGGCGGCGCAGGTCGACGGCGCGTCCTTCTTCCAGATCTTCCGCCGCATCATGCTGCCCAACTCGATGCCGATCTTCGTCGTCACCGTCATCTACCAGTTCACCAACATCTGGAACGACTTCCTGTTCGCCTCGGCTTACGCCGGCACGGGCGACGTGATGCCGATGACGGTGGCGCTGAACAATGTCGTCAACACCTCGACCGGCGTCGTCGAATACAACGTCAACATGGCGGCGGCGATGATCGCCGCGCTCCCCACCCTGATCGTCTACGTCGTCGCCGGCCGCTATTTCGTGCGCGGGCTGATGGCCGGCGCGGTCAAGGGCTGACCACTTTCTTAAAGGAACGACCATGGCTTTTCTGGAAATTGATGGGCTGAAGAAGCGCTTCGGGAATGTCGAGATCCTGAAGGGCATCAATGTCGAGCTCGAAAAGGGCGGCTTCCTGGTGCTGGTCGGCCCGTCCGGCTGCGGCAAGTCCACGCTGCTCAACACGATCGCCGGGCTGGAGCAGATCACCGAGGGCGAGATCCGCGTCGACGGCCGCGCCATCAACGACCTGCATCCTTCGAAGCGCGACATCGCCATGGTCTTCCAGAGCTACGCGCTCTATCCGAACATGACGGTGGCCGGCAACATCGCCTTCGGCATGGAGATGCGCGGCGTGCCGGCGGCCGAACGTCAGGCGGCGATCGACAAGGTGGCCAAGATCCTGCAGATCGGCCACTTGCTCAACCGCAAGCCCAGCCAACTCTCCGGCGGCCAGCGCCAGCGCGTCGCGATGGGCCGGGCGCTGGTGCGCGACCCGAAGCTCTTCCTGTTCGACGAGCCGCTTTCCAACCTCGACGCCAAGCTGCGCGTCGACATGCGCATCGAGATCAAGCGCCTGCATGCCACGACCGGCACGACGATCGTCTATGTCACCCACGACCAGATCGAGGCGATGACGCTGGCGACCAAGATCGCAGTGATGCGCGACGGCGAGGTGCAGCAATTCGGCACCCCCGCCGAGATCTACAACAACCCGACCAACATCTTCGTCGCCGACTTCATGGGCTCGCCGGCGATGAACCTGATCCCGGCCAAGATCGACGGCAATGGCAGCGGGCTTTCGGTCGTGCTGGACCGCGAGTCGCGCCAACCGATCGTGCTGCCGATGCCCGGCGCGCCCGCCGGCCTTGCGGCCTTCAAGGACAAGCAGGTCATCTTCGGCGTGCGTCCCGAAGCGCTGACCGACCCGGAAGGCGCCGAGCGCAACGGTTCCAGCATCGCCACCGCCGACTGCCACATCGAGGTGGTGGAGCCGGCGGGATCGGACACGTTCGCCGTCACCAATCTCGGCGGCAAGGGCGTGGTGGCGCGGCTCAGAGCCGACGCCAGGATCCAGCCCGGCACCAGCACGCCGCTTGCCTTCAACCTCAGCAAGGCGGTGTTCTTCGACCCGGCGACCGAGAAGCGTATTCTCTGATGCATGTCGCCCAAAAGTGGCTCCGGTTTTGGGGCAACGACATGCATCAAAATAAAGATCTTTAGACTATGGCAAACCCCGATATCGTCATCATCGGCTCCGGCATCGGCGGCGCCACGATCGCCTCCGGCTTGGCCGGCAGCGGCGCCTCGATCCTGATCCTGGAGCGCGGCGAGCCGCTGCCCGCGACACCGCATGCGCGCTCGACGCGATCGATCTTCGTCGACGAGCACTACCGGCCAAAGGAGATGTGGCGCGAAGCCGGCGGCGCTGCGTTCAATCCCGGCAACTACTACTATGTCGGCGGCAACTCGAAATTCTTCGGCGCGGTCCTGATCCGCTACCGCAAGGAGGCTTTTTCCGAGCTCGAGCATTTCGGCGGCGTCTCGCCGGCCTGGCCGTTTTCCTATGACGAATTCGAGCCGTGGTATTCGAAGGCCGAGCAGTTGTTTCGCGTGCGCGGCTCGCTCGGCGAGGACCCGACCGAGCCATTCCATTCGATCCCCTACGCCTTCAAGCCGGTGCCGGACGAGCCGCCGATCGCGCGCGCCCGCGCCGAACTGAAAGCCCTCGGATTGCATCCCGCTTCACTGCCGCTCGGCGTCGACATCGAGACCTGGCTGAAGGAAGGCAAGACCGGCTGGGACGCCTTCCCCAACACCGGCCAAGGCAAGATCGACGCCCAGACCGGCCCGCTGACGGCAGCGCTCACCGACAAGAACATCCGGCTTGAAACCGGCGCCCATGTCGACTGGCTCGAAACCACGCCGGACGGCAAAACGATTGCCGCCATCCACTACACAAAGAACGGCGCGCAAAAGACGCTGTCGCCGAAGCTCGTCATCCTGTCCGCCGGCGCGATCAACTCGGCCGCCATCCTGCTGCGCTCGCCTTCAGCCAATACTGGCAAGAATGGGGGCAAAGGCCTCGCCAACAGCTCCGACCAGGTCGGGCGCAATTTCATGAACCACAATTCGAGCGCGATGCTGGCGATCGACCCGCGCCGCCGCAACGACAGCGTCTACCAGAAGACGCTGATGCTCAACGATTACTATCTGTCGGACGGCAAGGGCGGCAAGCCGCTCGGCAATGTGCAGCTGCTCGGCAAGATCGATGGCAACATGCTCAAGGCCAATGTGAAGACGATGCCGAAATTCGTGCTCGACTTCATGGCCGGCCACGCCGTCGACTGGTACCTGATGTGCGAGGACCTGCCCGACCCCGAAAGCCGCATCATGGTCGACGGCAAGGAGATCGTCATGCAGTGGCGGCGCTCCAACATGCAGTCGCTGGAAGGCCTGACCAAGGTCATGCGCGAAAACCTGCGCGCCTGCGGCTATCCGATCGTGCTGTCGCGCCCCTTCGACAAGCGCACGCCATCGCATCAGTGCGGCACGGTGAAGATGGGGAACGACCCGGCCACTTCACCCCTCGACACGTTCTGCCGCGCCTACGACCACCAGAATCTCTACGTCGTCGACGCCGGCTTCCTGCCGACTTCCGCCGCCGTCAATCCGGCGCTGTCGATCGCGGCGCAAGCGTTGCGCGTCGCCGATCACATCCGCAAGACGGAACTCGCCGCATGACCCGCCCCGCGGCCATCGTCACCGGCGGCGCGCGCGGCATCGGGCTCGCCTGCGCCGAGGCGCTGGCCGATGCCGGCTTCGACATCCTTGTCGCCGATCTTGCCGAAAACCCGTCAGACAAGCTCGCCGCCAACTTCGCGGCTCGGAGCGCGAAATTCGCCTACTTCCAATG
>NZ_RZTO01000649.1:0-3598 GCF_003997225.1 Mesorhizobium sp. M2C.T.Ca.TU.002.02.1.1 | reverse complement strand
CGACCAGAGCTCGTCCAGCATGGTCAGCGCCGCGCTTGGCTGCGCGGATTTCAGCAGCCCCTGCTGCGCGGCGGCCTTCTTGAAGGCGGCAAAGGCGATGGCCGGCCGGCAGGTGCCCGCGATCGCGTCATCCACCAGCCGGACCGCTTCGAGATAGGCCGGCGCCTCCTTGTTCTTCCAGGCTCCGGAGAGCGCCTTCTTGGCCTCTGCGACGGTGGCGACCACCATCGAGCCGCCGTTGACGAAGCGGATGGTGAGCGGCAGGAAACGGCTCATCGGCTTATCACCATCCGAACCATTGGCGCGCTCGCCAGGCAAGGCCGACAAAAGGCGCGGCCGTGATCATGGCGGCGACGAGGACAAGAAGTGGATTCATAGGCATGGACTTCATGGTGCACCACAAGATTGGGAATGGCCGTAAACGATGACTTGGCCAGTCGGTTGCATTTCGCCCGGCGGTTCGGAGGCTACATGTTGCTCGCGGGCCGGATTGGCGTCGCCGGCCGATGTGGTGGCCTGGGACTGCGCTTGGCCGCCACATCCGCGAGCGAGGCGCGGATCATCCTGGCGGGAATCAGTGGTGCGGCGGCGCGCCGGCGCAGCAATGCGGCCGAGAGCGTGCCGATGAGAGTTCGAACGTCCATGGGACTCCTCCTGAAGAGTCCCCCCAAATGACGAAAGGCTAGCACCACGCTCGGGTGGCCGCATTTAACTTTGATGTAGGCCGAAACGTCTTGGCGAGGCGCGACGAGCCGGGCCAACCTTTTCTGACGACATGCGTTGTCCCCTGAAAGGAGACCACCATGCCGACCAGCAACCGAACCGAATCCGACGCAGCCAAGAAATCAGCCGCGGGCAAGAGAGCGGACACGGCGAAGACAGCGCGCAGGCAGCGCGGCCTTCAGCGCAAGGTCGACGCCGCCGACCGCAGCAAGCCGAAGCCGAAACCGCCGGGGGCCATGCAAGCCGGGGCGCGCCGGTACCCCGTGCCGCCTTTCCCGAAGCAGCATCATCCCAAGCCCGGAGAGGAATGGGCGATCGAGCCGGCGCCGCTCTACGATGCACCGTTCTGGCAAGGGTCCGGCAAGCTCAAGGACAAGATCGCGCTTGTCACCGGCGGCGATTCCGGCATCGGTCGTGCGGTGGCGGTGCTGTTCGCGCGCGAGGGCGCCGACGTCGCCATCGCCTATCTGAGCGAAGACCGTGACGCCAGGGCGACGAAGCAGGCGGTCGAGGCGGAGGGAAGGCGCTGCATCGCCTTGCGCGGCGATGTCGCCAAACGTGCATTCTGCCGTAAGGCTGTGGCTGCGACGCTCAAGGCCTTCGGCAAGCTCGACGTGCTGGTCAACAACGCCGCTTTCCAGATCCATACCGCCGATTTCACCGATCTCACCGAGGCGCATTTCGACATGACGCTGAAGACCAATCTCTACGGCTATTTTCACATGGCGCAGGAAGCCGTGCCGCACATGAAACCGGGCTCGGCGATCGTCAACACCGGCTCGGTCACCGGCATCGAGGGCTCGAAGGAACTGGTCGACTATTCCATGACCAAGGGCGGCATCCACGCCTTCACCCGCGCGCTCTCCGGCAATCTCATATCGAAGGGCATCCGCGTCAACGCGGTGGCACCCGGTCCGGTCTGGACGCCGCTCAATCCGTCCGAAAAACAAGCGGAAGATGTTTCGCAGTTCGGCGCCAAGACGCCGATGAAGCGGCCCGCCCAGCCGGAGGAGATCGCGCCGGCCTTTGTGTTCCTGGCCTCGCCGCAATGCTCGAGCTACATCACCGGCGAGATCCTGCCGATCATCGGGGGGTACTGAATCACGAGCGCCGACCAAGAGGAGGATCCCATGAAGAAAGCGCTTATCATAGCGGCCTTCGCTCTGATCCCGACCCTGCCGGCTGTCGCGCAGACCGCCCAGCAGCAGGACGAGCAACCGAAGGATCAGCAGATGCAGAACTGCCAGGCCAAGCCCGACGCCAATGGCCAGCAGCAGAAACAGAAGCAAGAGGCCGATACGGATGAGCTGTCGAAACAGCTCGGCAATTGCGGCGGTGTGCTGAAGCCGCCGCCGACCGGCGACAAGAACGCGACGACACCGCCACCGACCGGCAGCGACATGCCCGTGATCAAGCCGGGCCAAGTGCCACCACAGACGGGCCAATGAGGCCCGAATCGTCAACCGAGTGTCAGTGTTTGCCCTTCTCGCTTTCGGCCGGCTTGACGGGTGGCAGGCCGTGGGCTTCGCGGATCATCTGCAATGCCTCGTCGCGGGTGAGGCCGCATTTGCGCGCGAAGTAAGCCGCCTCATCGATCTCGGCGCGCGAGGCCGCCGCGATCCAGGAACCAGTCCGTCTGTCCTTCTTCTTGGTCATCGATTCACCCGCATGAATCATTTAGTCAACTAATTATAAGCCTGTGGGTCGCCGGTGCAAAATTCGCCGGCAATTTATTCGGAGCCTGCCGTCGACCTGTGCTCATCGGGGAACCATTGCGCCGGCCCTGGATTGTGATTTGCGGGCCGCGTCAGCCGGACCTGGTGGCAAAGAGAACAGGGCTGGTTTCTCCGGCTTCACGCCCTGGCCAACGAAAAGGCAGTCGAGCTCTTGTCCCACCCGGCCCGCTCCTTATCGGGCTGGGCACCAAATGGCAGAGCAGACACAACGCACCAAAGCCGACGCCCAAGCCGCGGCTGCAACTGCGCCGCGCTGGGTCGACGAAGGCTGGATATTGCTCAAGGAAAGCGTCGCCGGCTATGTCAACGACAATGCGCTGAGCCATGGTGCGGCGATGGCCTTCTACGCCGCCACCTCGCTGGCGCCGATCCTGCTGATCGTCGTGGCGATCGCCGGTTTCGTCATCGGCAACGATGCCGCCCAGTTGGCGCTGTCGGCCGAGATATCCGGCGTCATGGGTCCGCAAAGCGCCGAACTGCTGAAGGCCACGATCGAAACCGCTTCGCACCGCTGGTCGGGCACTTTAGCCACGCTCATCGGATTGGTGACGCTCTTCGTCACCGCGTCCGGCGTCTTCGGCGAGATGCAGCAGTCGCTCAATGAGGTATGGAAGGTGAAGCCCAACGGCGTGTCGCTGTCGCGCCTGGTGCGGGCGAGGGCGGCAAGCCTCGGTCTCGTGACGGCGCTCGGCTTCCTGCTCCTGGTGTCGCTCGCGGCGAGCACGGCGATCGCCGCGCTCGGCGACACGATCAACCGCAGCCTGCCCTTCGGAGAATTGATCGTCAGCGCCGTCAACACCACTGTCTCCTTCGCGCTGGTCGCGCTGCTCTTCGCGGCAATTTACAAGGTCCTGCCGGATCGCACGCTCAAATGGCGCGATGTTAGCGTCGGCGCGCTGGTCACGGCGCTGCTCTTCACCATCGGCAAGTCGCTGATCGGCTGGTACATCGGCACCAGCGCCATCGCCACCTCCTATGGCGCGGCCGGCGCGCTGATGGTGGTGCTGGTCTGGGTCTATTACTCGGCGCAGATTTTTCTCTTCGGTGCCGAGATCACGCGCACCTATTCGGTGCGGCGAGGCAGCCGGCGCGACCTCGCACCGATCGTGGCAGACACACGCGACCGGGCTGTGCCACGC
>NZ_RZTO01000648.1:0-3605 GCF_003997225.1 Mesorhizobium sp. M2C.T.Ca.TU.002.02.1.1 | reverse complement strand
GATCAGCCGGGACCAGTTGGTCCAACGTTACCATCTCGAGCGCGGTCTGTTCGGGGGCGGGTCGCTTCAACATGACCCAGTGAATCAAAAACCCCCGGCTAACGCCAGGGGTTTGTCAGCAGTCTGAGGCCGGAAATTCCGGCCTCTTTTTTTGGCGGTTGCCTCACGGCTTCGCGATCGGCGGAAGGCGGCAACCTGCCAGCTACTTTATCCCGGCGTTACTTCACGATCACGATGCTGGTGTTGCCGGGGCCGAAGGCCTCGACGAGCTGGTAGAAATCGGCCGCCGCATCGGGATGCAACCGCACGCAGCCATGCGAGGCGGGACGGCCGAGCCGGCTGATGGCGTAGGTGGCGTGGACGGCATAGCCGCCGCTGAAGAACACCGAATGCGGCATCGGCGCATTGTCGTACTTCTTCGAATACCACATCTCATGCATGCGGGTCGGCTTGAACGAGCCGGTCGGCGTGATGTGCCCCCTCGCGCCGGTCGACACTTTCCAGGTGTAGGTCGGACGGCCATCGACCGTGACTTCCATGATCTGCTGCGACAGCGAAACCTTGGCGACGATCTGATTGGCGTGGGCGGCGTTGCCGGCGCCGAACAGCAGCGCCGCGCCGGTGAGCGCGGCGGCGGTGATATTGATGAGCTTGGCTGAAATGGCGGTGTGCATGACGATCCCTCTCTGTTTCTTGCCGGTCGCGCCGGCTCCAATTCGATTGGGGGGTCTTATCGTGTTCGCCCGTTTCAGGCTTATTTCGCTTGGCGCTCGTTTCTGTTTCGAATTCGTTTCTAAATATTAAGGACGGGCTGGCCGGGCGGAACCGCGGACCGCTTTCGGGGGCGCCGAGATCAGGCGCCGCACAATGAGCTTGGATCAAAACGAAAGTTCATTTCGGGCGTATATGAAAGGCCGGGGCCCACTTTCGAAACCAATCTGCAACAAAATGCGTCTCCGGCGGCATGATCTGGATACAGGCCGGCGGCAGATTTGACGCAACGGGAACAGACATCTGCAAACGAAAATGGGCAGGAAATCGAAACTCCGCTTCTGGCTTCTCGGGATCAGCGTCGCGGCCATCGTGCTCGGCGGCGCCGGCTCGGTGGCCGGCAGCCCGGCGACGACGCTGGCGGCGATGAGTGCCGGCGAGGTTTCGACACTGCACATGGCTCTGTTCATCGCCACGGTCTGGATTGTTTCCAGCCTGCGCGTCCACTGGCTGAAGGCCCTCTGGCGGGTCGGCCGTCGGCTGATGAGGACGCGCGGCCCCTCCGGCTACTTGCTGCCGAGAGGACCGAAGGCCCGCGCCGCAGCGGGGGGCTCCGTCAGCGGCGCGGGCGCTTCGGGAGGTTCCTGAAGCACCGGCGATATCGAGATTGGGGGATAGGACATGAAGACGAAACTTGCCGCTTCGGTGCTTTCCGCGCTGCTTTACGCGCAGGGCCTGCTCGGCTTCGCCGCGCTGGCGACGGTGCTGCTGAAGGAGCGCGCCCCGGCCGGGATAACCGTCAGTGCCAACGTTCCAACCGGCCCCTCGGTCGTCATGGTGCGCTGAACGCCAGGCGCCGGACCCAAATGATCACCGCTTTCGGGAATTCGATGCTCGATAGCCTCGCCGATCTTGACTCACTCATTGCGCGAGAGCGGCGGATCGAAACGATAGCCGGCGCCGCGGATGGTGGTGATGGTCTCGGTATCGAGCTTGCGGCGCAGCCGCACGATGCGCGAATCGATCGAACGGTCGAAAGCGTCGGCGTTCTCGGCGGGCGCCGCGGCAATGATGTCGTCGCGCGTCAGCACCTTGCGCGGGCTCGCCAGAAACAGCTTGAGCAGCGCTACCTGCCCGGGGGAAAGCTGCTCCTCCGCGCCCGAGCGATGCATCACCATGGCCGACCGCAGATCGACGGTGGCGTTTTCCAGCACGATCAGTTCCCCGGCGGCCCTGCCGCGTCTCATCAGCAGGCCGCCGATGCGCGCGGCAAGCTCGCGCACGTTGAGCGGACTTTCGATAACGTCGGCAGCACCGAGCTCAAGCGCCAGCACCTTGTCGACGAGGTCGCGCGGCCGGCAGATCAGGATGAAATCGGGACCGCCCTCGCCACCCCCGCCCTGGCTGCTGTAACGCCTGAGCAGCTCGCGGCCCTCGGCCTGGGTGACCTCGTCGCCGACCACCACGACATCGATGCCGCCGGCCGAAAGCAGCGTCTCCGCCTCCCAGGGCTGGCGCGCCTGCCGCACGTCGTGCCCGCGCCGCTCGAGATGGTCGGCGAGATCGCCGGCCACCACCTCGGCGACGGACACAAGCGCAATGACGGATCGTGCAGCCATTTTCTCCACCCCGCCACAGACAACTCGAGATGAGTGCTGGACATCATGTTTATACCCAATCTACTTTCCGCTGAAAGCGGGAGCGAGCGCGTCGTGAAGGCACGCATCATAGTCGTCGAGGACGAACCGGATCTGAGGGAGGCCGTGGCCGAGTATCTCGCAGCCAGCGGCTATGATGTCGTGACGGCCGAGAATGCCGTGGCGGCGCGCGCGCTGTTCGAGGCGCAGTCCTTCCACCTCGCCATCCTCGACATCGCCATGCCCGGCGAGGACGGGCTGTCGCTCGGTCGCTGGCTGCGCTCGAAAACGCCGATCGGCATCATCTACGCCACTGCCGCCGGCACCGCGCTCGACCGCATCGTCGGGCTGGAGCTCGGCGCCGACGACTACATCGTCAAGCCATACGAATTGCGCGAGGTGCTGGCACGCGTGCGCAGCGTGCTGCGCCGCGTGCCGCAGCCGGCCGAGCCGCAGGCGGCTAAGGCTGAAGCCGGCAATCGCCGCTTCATGAATTTCGGCGGCTTCCAGGCCGATTTCGACGGTCGCCTGGTCATCGGCGCCAATGGCGCGGTCATCGAGATGGCCAAGAGCGAGTTCGACGTGCTCGAGGTTTTCCTCACCCGCGCCAACCGGCTTCTGACGCGGGCGGCGATTTCGGAGGCGATCGGCTTCGTCGAGGATCCGGAATCCTCGCGCGCGGTCGACATCCGCATCATGCGGCTGCGAAAGAAGATCGAGGCCGACCCCGCCAATCCGAAATTCCTGCGCACGGTGCGCGGCGAAGGCTACATCTTCTCGCTGCCGAGCGGCGGCGAAGCCAACTAGGGCAATTCCAGGAAAGTGTGAGCAGTTAGGCTCGGCGTCTTTGCCGTAGCCTTCCATCCGGAATTGCGTCAAAACAAAGCGATAGAGCGGCTCCCCGTTTCCATGAAACGGAGGGACGCTCTGAACGACCGACATCCGGGCCTGGAATGACCATGACTGCTGATGCAGCGCGCACCGATATGCATGGCTCGCGTCCCGGCGGCGCCGCGATGGCGGCTGTCCATGTCGTGCGCCGCCTGCGCGAGGCGGGCGACTGGCAACGCGAGATGGACGGCATACTGGAAACGATGTGCCGCAAAATGGATTGCCAGCGCGGCATCCTCTTCCGGCTGCGCGAATTGCCGGGCGAAGGTTTCGCCCAGTCCGTCGCCGCCTATTGGATCGACCCGGATTTCGGCGGCGACGGACTGGGCGAAACCTTCGCCCGGCAATTCGCGCAGCCGGAAGAGG
>NZ_RZTO01000647.1:0-3605 GCF_003997225.1 Mesorhizobium sp. M2C.T.Ca.TU.002.02.1.1 | reverse complement strand
GTCTTGAGTGTGATGGAGAACGAGCCGCCGCCGCCGATCGTCGCCGTCTCGCCGGATTGCGTCTTCCAACTGCCTTCGATCGGGTCGGCCCACGCGGCACCCGCCATGATCAAGGTGGCCGCCAGGGCCAGGCTCATCTTTCGAAACATTGTGTCCACCTCCCTATGGGGTCGTGGCGGGCTCCGGTCCGCCTTCCTGCCCCTTACGCAAAGGTAAAGCTAATCCAGCTCTGGCCAAAACAAAAGCGGTGCCGCCACGGAAGGTTGCAAGGATTTTCGCCGCGCCGATGGCTGAAAATAAACGCGACCGGAAAAACGCTTCGGTTTCCGTGGTTAGCGAAGTCTTGATTCCGCGTGCGGCAATTTTCGTCGAATTTGATGCAAAATGGCTGAAACGCTGGATTCCCATGCTTAACGAATTTCCGCGTTTACCTCTTGTTTTAGCTTTGTTTTCCTCAAATTAAGCAAGCCATTTAACGGCGGATTCAAGGCAAGCCGTCATCCTCGAAAGCATCGAAAGAGCGGCCCGCCCCTAGGGACACCGAGGGAAAAGGAGGCAGCTCTCGGGAGCCAGACAGGGGATTGAAATGGCACGTTTTGAAATGCTTGAAGACGGCTTCGGCGCCATGGGGGCAACTGCCCAGGCCGACATTCTTTTCGAACTGGGCATGATGTATGCGACCGGCCGCGACTGCGACACCGATGTCGTCGCCGCCCACAAATGGTTCAACATCGCCGCCATCAAGGGCTCGGCCCGCGCCGCCGAGCTGCGCTCGGAACTGTCGGCCACCATGTCGAAGGTCGAGATCGCCACGGCGCTGCGCGAAGCCCGCGAATGGATGACGATGCACTGATCCTGCGGGTACAGCGCCCGAAAGCCTTCAGGGGACAAGGCCGCGATAAGACGGCTGGTCGACAAGATCAAGAACGCGGCAGGCCAACGAACCTCAAGCCGTGCACCAAAACAGGGAAGCGAGCGGGTTTTAGGCGCGGGGGCGTCTGGGAAGCTCGACTGCAAAAGCCGCGACCGACCGAAACAAGGCCGGCGCGGCTTTTTGCATTACGCGGGGTAATCACGCGGGCGCGTGGCCCAAGCAATCCCGGCAGAAATGAACCAAAACCTTCCGAATTGTCCTCTCGACAGTTTCAGCGAAGGGTGAAATTGTCCCGGCTCTGTGAAGGAAGCGCGGCCGGATGGCCATGCGCAAGTGGAGGAGTTCTTATAGTCATGAAAAAATTGGGTATTTTGGGCGTGGCCGCATTCGGTCTGATGATGAGCGCCCCGGTTGCCTTCGCCGACGACATCACCATTTCGGTGGTCGGCCCGATGACCGGCCAGCTCGCCACCATCGGTGACCAGTTCAAGCAAGGCGCGCAGGCTGCCGCCGACGCGATCAATGCCGCCGGCGGCGTCAACGGCTCGCAGATCAAGCTCGACATAGAGGATGACCAGTGCGATCCGAAGCAGGCGGTGTCGGTCGCCAACCGCATCGTCGCCAACGGCGTCAAGTTCGTCGACGGCCATGCCTGCTCGGGCTCGAGCATTCCGGCCTCGGCCGTCTATGCCGAAGCCGGCACGCTGATGATGAGCCCCGCCTCGTCCAACCCGGTGCTGACCGATGCTGCCGCCAAGTCCGGCTGGCCGACCATCATGCGCCTTTACACGCGTGACGACGCGCAGGGCGCCTTCATCGGCCCGTGGATCGCCAAGAAATACGCCGGCAAGAACGTCGTCATCCTGCACGACAAGAGCGCATACGGCCAGGGCGTCGCCGATGCCGTGAAGGCGACGATGAATGCCGGCGGCCTCAAGGAGGTCGACTACGAAGGCATCAATGCCGGCGAGAAGGACTATTCGGCCCTCGTCACCAAGCTGAAGGAGCTCAAGGCGGACGTCGTCTATTTCGGTGGCTACCACCCGGAAGCGGGCCTGATCCTGCGCCAGTCGGCCGAGCAGAACGTCAAGTTCCAGCTGATCATGCCGGATTCGATCGCCTCGCCGGAATTCTGGCAGGTCGCCGGCCCGGCCGGCGAAGGCACCATGTTCGTCTTCCCGTCGGACCCGCAGGCCAAGCCGGAAGCGAAGGACGCGGTCGCCAAGATCAAGGCCGGCGGCTTCACGCCTGAAGGCTTCACGCTGTTCTCCTATGCCGTGATCCAGGCCGTGGCCGAAGGCGTCAAGCGCGCCGGCACCGACGATCCGGCCAAGGTCGCAGAGGCGCTCAAGGACGGCAAGCCGATCAGCACCGTCGTCGGCGACGTCATCTTCGACGAGAAGGGCGACCTGAAGAACGCCAGCTACGACATCAATCAGTGGCACGACGGCAAATACGCGCCGATCAAGCCGTAAGTCGGCTCCGCGGCTATCGAGGAAATGGCCGGGCTCGCCCCGGCCATTTTCGTTTCAGCCCTGGCCGTCCTCCGCGAAACGCACCAGCACGGTGCCGTCGCTGACCTGCGCGCCTTCGGCCGCGATCTCGGCGATCACGCCGTCATGCGGGGCGGCGATCGTGTGCTCCATCTTCATCGCTTCGAGGATCAGAAGCGGTTGGCCCTTGATCACCGCATCGCCCGCCGCGGCGCGCACAAGCTTGACCAGCCCCGGCATCGGCGCGCGCAGGCTGCCCGAGGCGGCTCCCGCCTCGTCGGCTTTGGCCAGCGGGTCGGGAACCGCGAACGTATAGCCCACCGCGCCTTCGAAGACGGTGACGTGGCCGGGCCAGCGGACGGCGCGCGGCATGGTCCTCAGATCATGCGTGTTCACCGCGTCATGCGGCGCTTCCAGCGCCACCTGGAAGCGGCCGTCCGGCCGTGCCGAAACCCTGGCCAGGATGTTCTCCTCGCCGTGGCGCAGGCGGATGCGGCGCGCGAGCGTGTGGAAATGCGCATAGCCTGAAAGCGTGGACCATGGATCGACGGCGGGACCCGGCGCGCCGGCATCCGTGGCAGCCAGCGCCGCGGCGGCGATCGTCTCGTCGCTGGGCGCGGGAATGGCGGTGAGCGCCTCCTGATGCCGGCCGATCAGCCCGGTATCGACGTCGCCGGCCGCGAAATCGGCGTCGGCGGCGAGCGCCGCCAGGAAAGCGGTGTTGACGGTCGAGCCGGCCACTTCCGTCCGCGCCAGCATCTCGCGCAGGGCATTGAGCGCCGAGGCCCGGTCCTTGCCGTGCACAACCAGCTTGGCGATCATCGGATCATAGAAAGGCGAAATCGCATCGCCGGCGCGCACGCCGGTCTCGATGCGCATCGCCGCACCCTCCGGCGCCGCGTCGGGGAATTTGAGATGATGCAGCGTGCCGGTCGCCGGCAGGAAGCCCTTCGCGGCGTCCTCCGCATAGAGGCGTGCCTCGAAGGCGTGGCCGGCAAGCGCGATCTCGCCTTGCGTCTTTGGCAGTTTTTCACCGGCCGCGATGCGCAGCTGCCATTCGACCAGATCGACGCCGGTGACCATCTCGGTGACGGGGTGTTCGACCTGCAGCCGCGTGTTCATCTCCATGAACCAGAAGCGGTCGGCTTTCAGTCCTTCGGAAGCATCGACGATGAATTCGATCGTGCCGGCGCCCGAATAATGGATCGCCTTGGCGGCCTTCACGGCCGCCTCCGTCA
>NZ_RZTO01000646.1:0-3606 GCF_003997225.1 Mesorhizobium sp. M2C.T.Ca.TU.002.02.1.1 | reverse complement strand
GAGGATCGTCGTCGCCGGGTTCACCGCGGAAACGACGGTCCTTGCCCGCAGCGTCTCGCCGTTCTGCGTGACGACACCGACGGCGCGGCCTTTCTCAACGATCACCTTCGCGACCGGCGAAGCCGGGCGGATCGAGACACCGGCCTTTTCCGCCGCCGCGCGGATGGCGGCGACGACGGCGCCCATGCCGCCTTTCGGCTGGACTTGCGCGCCGGCGAGGCCGCCGATCTCGCCGGAAAGCCTGTAATAGAGGCCGAGCAGCGAGGTCGGTGAGCGCGGGCCGAGATGGCTGCCCAGCGTCGCGTCGAAGGCAAGCAGGCCCTTCAGCCGGTCGTCGGAAAGCTGCTCGTCGAGCAAGTCGTAGACATTCATCAGGAGCACGCGCAGGAAGTCGCGCATGTTTTCCTTGCCGAGCCGCTTCAGCGCCAGCGCGGTCTGGCCGAGTCCGGTCATTTCGGCGAGCGACATGTCGCCGAGGTCCGGCGGCCTGCGCGACAGGAACGGCTTCAGCACGCCGGCATGGCGCAGCAGCTGCGCGCGCAGCTCTTTCCAGGCTGATTGCTCCGACGTGCTGGCGCCCGTCAGCACCTCGCCATAGGCGCCGTGCAGCACCAGCGGGCCGTCCTTCGACAACGCGACCGAGGGCACGAAATCGCCGCGCTCGACCGTCAACCCATGCCGCTCCAACTCCAGCGTCTTCACTACATCGGGATGGAGACGGTTGAGCAGATGCGCGACCGCGGAGACTCGGAAGCCCGGCGCGAATTCCTCGGTGCGCGCGGCGCCGCCGACCTCGTCGCCGGCTTCGAGCAGCAGCACCTTGCGGCCCCACTTCGCCAGCGTCGCGGCGGCGACGAGGCCGTTGTGGCCGCCGCCGATGACGATGGCGTCCCAATTCAAATCAGATGACGTCATGGGCCGGGCTCATATGCAGGCTTGGCTTGGCGAGGTCGCGCAGGATCTCGGCGGCGGCATTGCGACCGGGCGCGCCCATGACGCCGCCGCCGGGATGGGTGGAGGAGCCGCATATATAAAGCCCGCCGACCGGCGAACGGTATTGCGCGTAACCCGGCACCGGACGGTTGAAGAGCAGCTGGTCGAAGGTGAGCTCGCCCTGGAAGATGTTGCCTTCGGTGAGGCCGACCTCGGCTTCGATTTCGCGCGGCGTGCGCACTTCCATGTGGACGATACGGTCGCGGAAGCCGGGCGAATATTGCGCGATCTGGGAAATCACGCTTTCGGCAAAGCCGTCGCGGTCGGCATCGGTCCAATCCGCCCCCCTTATCTTCGGCGGCGCATATTGCACGAAGCAGCTCATGAAATGCTTGCCCGGCGGCGCCATGGTCGGGTCGAGCGTGGTCGGGATCATCATGTCGAGGAAGGGATCGGCCGACCAGCGCCCGGCCTTCCAGTCGTCATAGGCGCGCTCCATGCGCTCGATGGAATCGGTGAAATGCATGTCGGCGCGATAGACCGGCGAGTCCTTCGGGAGAGCAGGGAATTCGGGCAGCGAATCCAGCGCGATGTTGACCTTGCCGGACGAGCCGCGGATTTTGAAATTTCGGACGCGGCGCAGGAAGATATCAGGCAGTTCCTTCTCCTCGACCAGCTTCAGGAAGGTGCGCTTGACGTCGGCGTTGGAGATGACGAGCTTGCCATAAATCTCCTCGCCGCCGGCAAGCACCACGCCCTTCGCCTTGCCATTTTTGATCAGCACGTGGTCGACCTCGGCACCGGTGCGGATGGTGCCGCCGGAGGCCTTGAGGGAGGCGGCCAGCGCCCTGGTGACGGCGCCCATGCCGCCGCGCGCATAGCCCCAGGCGCCGACCGAGCCGTCGACCTCGCCCATATAGTGGTGCAGCAGCACATAAGCCGTGCCGGGCGACATCGGCCCGAGCGCCGTGCCGATGATGCCGGAGAGCGCGAAGTTCGCCTTGATGACGTCGGTTTCGAAATACTCGTCGAGGAAGTCGGAGATCGACATCGTCCAGAAGCGCAGGGTCAGCGCCATCTCCTCAGCTGAAAGCCCGGCGAATTTCTTGCCGAGATAGAGCAACTCGCCGAGGTCGCGCGGCCGAAAACTGGTCGGGTCGGGGGCGGTGCGCATCAAGAGCGGCTGGATGAAGCGACATTGCCTGGTGACGTCGCGCGAATAGCGGTCATAGGCCTCGGCGTCGCGCTTCGAGAAGCGGGCGAACTCGCGGCGATGCGCGTCGTGATCGCGGTAATTGGCAAGATAGTCGCCGTCGCGGGTGAACACCGCGCCGCCTTCGTAGGAGATCACCTGCAGGCCGAAGCGCGGCAGCTCCAGGTCGCGCATGATCTCGGGCCGGAACAGCGAGCAGACATAGGAGCAGTTGGAATAGAGGAAGCCCGGCGTCAGCTCGCGGCTGGTGGCCGCGCCGCCGACCCAGTCGTTCTTTTCGACCACCAGCACGTCCAGCCCGGCGCGCTGCAGATAGCAGGCGTTGACCAGGCCGTTATGGCCGCCGCCGATGACGATCGCGTCCCATGCCTTCATGCGCGCTCAACCTCCATTCGGTCGCCCCTATCGTCTTGGTTTTGTGCAGTTCCGGGCGGAGAACCGCTTCACGCTCTTCCTGGAATTGCTCTGTGCTTCTGTTTCCCGATTGCCCGAATTTCGCATGGATCACGGATTTTTGTCTAGTCATTTTGAATGAATGTTCAACAAATGATGTTGCGTTTTCCTGTTGATGCGCTACGCTTTGCCGACATTCTGGACTGATCCGCATCGGCATTTGGGGTTGAGGATCCGATGATCGAAACGGCTGACGCCGAGCCGGAATATGACGACACCGCCATTCGCTTCCTCGAAGCGCTGTGGGGCGAGGGCTACCTGTCGCCGGGTGGGCCGGACGAGGTCGACCGGGTGGTCGAAGGCCTCTCGCTCAAGGGCAAGACGATCCTCGATATCGGCTGCGGCGCCGGCGGCATCACGCTGCATCTGGCGGCAACGCACGGCGCGGCTCGAGCCACCGGCTTCGACGTCGAAAGGCCGGTGATCGAGACGGCAAGGCGAAGAGCGGTAGCGCAAGGCCTCGAGGATCGTGTCAGTTTCGTCCAGGCGCCGCCGGGGCCGCTGCCGTTCACGGATGCTTCCTTCGACGTGGTCTTCTCCAAGGACGCGCTGCTGCATGTGCCGGACAAGGACGCGCTGTTCGCCGAGATCTTCCGCGTGCTGAAGCCGGGCGGGGTGTTTGCCGCGTCGAACTGGATGATCGGGCATGACGGCGAGCCGTCGCTTGAGATGAAGGCCTATGTCGCGGCCGAAGGGCTCTCCTTCGCCATGGCCTCACCGGCGCGCTATGCCGAGGCGATGCGGCGCGCCGGCTTCACCGGCATCGCCGTGCGCGACCGCAATCCGTGGTACCGCGAGGTAGCGCGGGAGGAGCTGGCGCGGCTCAAGGGGCCGCTCTACGCGAAGGCCGCGGCAGCGGTCGGCGCGGCCTATGTCGACAAGAACATCAAGACCTGGGAGGCGATGCAGAAGGTGCTTGACAGTGGCGAGCACCGCCCCACTCATCTGCGCGGTTGGAAGCCGGTTGGATAGCCGGCGATGCTGGAGACCGTCACCCTTATGAAGAC
>NZ_RZTO01000645.1:0-3611 GCF_003997225.1 Mesorhizobium sp. M2C.T.Ca.TU.002.02.1.1 | reverse complement strand
CGCGAGATCTTCAAGAAGCTCGGCGTCGCCGATGTCGTGGCCTCGATCTCCGAGTATGGCGCCATGATCCCAGGCCTGCAGGCGGGACGCTTCGACGTCGTCACCGCCGGCCTGTTCATGAAGCCGGAACGTTGCGCGGCGGTCGCCTATTCCGAGCCGGTGCTTTGCGATGCCGAGGCGCTGCTGGTGAAGAAGGGCAATCCAAAGGGGTTCAAGAGCTATGCGGACATCGCCAAGGACACCTCGGCGACTGTCGGCGCGCCGGGCGGCGGCACCGAGGAGAAGCTGGCGCTCAACGCCGGCGTGCCGCGCGATCGCGTCATCGTCGTGCCGGACGGCCAAAGCGGCCTGAAGATGGTGCAGGACGGCCGCATCGACGCCTATTCGCTCCCCGTTCTGTCGATCAACGACCTGATCAAGAAGGCCAACGACCCGAACCTCGAGGTGATCGCGCCGGTGCAGGGCGCGCCGGTCTATTGCGACGGCGCCGCCTTCAAGAAGGGCGACGAGGCGCTGCGCGATGCCTATGACGTCGAGCTCGCCAAGATGAAGAAGTCGGGCGAGTTCGCCAAGATCATCGAGCCCTATGGCTTCTCGGCCGCCGCCGCGATGTCGACGACGCGCGAGAAGCTCTGCTCGGCGAAGTAAAGCGCGAGTTCTGCCTTCTCCCCGTCCACGGGGAGAAGGTGGCTCGAAGAGCCGGATGAGGGGCAGCGCCAAGTTCTGCAAGGCTGGCTCCGCCCCTCATCTGCCTACCGGCGTCTTCTCCCCGCAAACAGGGAGAAGAAAGCTAACCGCAAACGTTGGAACCCCATGACCCAGTGGTCCGGCTATCTCGGCCTGATATTGCAAGGAGCGCTTGTCACCGTCGAGCTGACGCTGATGGGGTCGGTGCTTGCGCTGATCATGGCCTTCCTGGCCGGCATGGGGCGCGTGTCGCGCTTCTTCATCCTGCGCGCAATCGCCACGGCCTATATCGAATTCTTCCGCGGCACCTCGATCTTCGTGCAGCTGTTCTGGGCGTATTTCGTGCTGCCTTTCGCCGGCCTGTCGCTGACGCCGCTGCAGGCCGGCGTGCTGGCGCTGGGCTTGAATGTCGGCGCCTATGCGGCGGAGGTCGTACGCGGCGCCATCCTGTCGGTCGGCCGCGAGCAATATGAAGCCTGCACGGCGCTTAACCTCGGCCGCTGGCAAGGCATGCGCCACGTGATCCTGCCGCAGGCGCTGCTGGTCATGCTGCCGACCTTCGGCAACAACGCGATCGAGCTGCTCAAGGCGACATCGGTCGTGTCGCTGATCTCGCTCGCCGACCTGACCTTCCAGGCGCAGGTGGTGCGCTCCCAGACCGGCAGCACGCTGATGCCCTTCGTCTCCGTGCTGGTGATCTATTTCGCGCTGGCGCTGATCATCTCCTGGGGCGTTCGCACGCTGGAGCGCCGCATGGCGCGCGGTCTCGACGGAGTGCGTGTCTGATGGAATGGGCCGAATAATGGATTGGGATTGGAACTTCGTCTGGGAGATCATGCCGACCCTGATCCAGGGCGTGAGGATCACCATCCTGGCGACCATCCTCGGCTCGATCCTGGCGGCGATCGTGGGGCTTGCGATCGCGCTGGCGCGACGCTCGGAGAACCGGACCGTCGCGCGCAGCGTCGGCTGGTTCGCCGAGTTCATCCGCGGCACGCCGTTGCTGGTGCAGCTCTATTTCATCTTCTACGTGCTGCCCGATATCGGCATCCTGTTGCCGCCGCTGGTGGCAGGCGTCATCGGGCTTGGCCTGCACTACGGCACCTACACGGCCGAGGTCTATCGCGCAGGCATCGACAATGTGCCGCGCGGCCAGTGGGAAGCGGCCAAGGCCTGCAATCTCAACGGCCGCCACACCTGGACGCATATCATCCTGCCGCAGGCGATCCCGCCGATGATCCCGGCCCTGGCCAACTATTTCATCGCCATGTTCAAGGAGACGCCGCTGCTTTCGGCGATCACGGTGCTGGAATTGATGAACCAGGCCAAGAGCGTCGCCAATACCTATTACCGCTACATCGAGCCGATGACGCTGGTCGGCGCCTTCTTCCTCGTCATCAGCCTCTGCTCCGTCGTACTCTTGCGCTGGCTGGAGCATCGCTACGGCAGGATCGAAAGATGAGAAGCATGAAAGCATTGCCCGACATCCGCCTCGAAACGGCGCGCCCCACGCTCGACGCGCGTCCGCTGGAAAAGCGCGTCGGACTGATTGCGCTTGCGACCGACCACACCAGCGAGGTGGACTTCCGCCGCATGGTGGCGAGCGAGCGGATCGGCGTCTATGTCGCGCGCATCCCCTACGCCAACCCGACGACGCCGGAGAATTTGCGCAAGATGCAGCCGTCGCTCTCGGCGGGCGCGGCGCTGATCCTGCCGGACGAGACGCTCGATGCCGTCTGCTACTCCTGCACGTCCGCTTCGGTGGTGATCGGCGACGCCGAGATCGAGCAGGCGATCCAGGCGGCCAAGCCCGGTGTGCCCGTGGTCACGCCGCCGATGGCCGGTATGCGCGGCCTCAACGCCTTCGGCGTGAAGCGCATCAGCATCCTGACCCCCTATACGGTCGAGACCAGCCGGCCAATGGCGGCGTATTTCGCCGCGCATGGCTTCGACATCCAGAGTTTCTCCTGCCTCGGTTTCGAGGACGACCGCGAGATGGCGCGGATCACGCCGGCGTCCCTCGTCGAGCTGGCGCGCAAGGTCACGCATCCGCAGGCCGATGCGCTGTTCGTGTCGTGCACGGCGCTGCGCGCCGCGCTCGCGGTTCCTGGCATGGAGGAAGCGATCGGGCGTCCGGTGGTCACCAGCAACCAGGCCAGCGCTTGGAACTGCCTGCGGCTTTGCGGCGACGACACGCCGCGACCCGAGTTCGGCCGGCTGTGGACGAAGCCGCTGGCGCAGTGAACGAAAGCCCGTGATCGAAATGACTGTCGAGCTTCAGCATATTCGCGCCGCGCGCGAACGCATTGCCGGCAAGGTCGAGCGGACACCCTGTGTGGTGTCGCAAAGCCTGTCGGACCGCGCTGGCCATACTGTTCATCTCAAGCTGGAGCATCACCAGACCACCGGTGCCTTCAAGCTGCGCGGCGCTTCCAATGCGATCGCAGCATTGAGCGCGGACGAAAAATCGCGCGGCGTCGTCGCTGCCTCGACCGGTAATCACGGCCGCGCGCTGGCGCATGCGGCGAAGCTCGAAGGCATCCGCGCGGTGATCTGCATGTCGCGGCTGGTGCCGGAAAACAAGCTCGATGCCATCCGCCGCCTCGGCGCGGATATCCGTATCATCGGCAACAGCCAGGATGACGCACAGCAGGAAGTCGACAGGCTGGTGGCGGAGGAAGGGCTGGTCATGCTGCCGCCTTTCGACCATCCCGACATCGTCGCCGGGCAAGGCACGCTTGGGCTGGAGATCATGGAGCAGGTTCCGGATGCCACAGCCGTGCTGGTGCCGCTCTCCGGCGGCGGGTTGGCGGCCGGTGTCGCTGCGGCGGTCAAAAGCGTCAGCCCGCGCACCAAAGTCATCGGCATCTCGATGGCGCGGGGCGCCGCGATGAAAGCCAGCCTCGACGCCGGCCGTCCAGTGC
>NZ_RZTO01000644.1:0-3621 GCF_003997225.1 Mesorhizobium sp. M2C.T.Ca.TU.002.02.1.1 | reverse complement strand
ATCTCAAGGCTTCGCTCGGCCCGCGCGAAGACATCGACTTCACAGTGTTCGATGCGCCCGATGTCGGAGGCAAGAAGGTTTTCCATGCCGGCTCGCGCCATGGCCGCAGTTTTGCAGAGGAACGCGCCGATCCGAGCATCAACGTCTTCGACGTCGTCGTAAAACACATTGCCGACGAGCGCGAAGTCCGTCGCCGTGTCATCGTCGCCGGCTGGACCGAAGGCTCGCTCGACCGGCTCGGACAAATTCTCGCCGAGCATCATCTCGGCAATCTGAAGACCGTCGCGACGCTTGCCGAGGTCGAAAAGCTCGAGCCGGGGCAGGCGGGCCTTGCCGTGCTGCCGCTCGAATCCGGCTTCGAGACCGACGGTCTGGTCGTCGTCGCCGAGCAGGATATCCTCGGCGACAGGCTGATCCGGCGTTCCAAGCGCAAGAAGAAGGCCTCCGATTTCATCGCCGAGGCGTCGTCGCTGTCTTCCGGCGACATCGTCGTCCATGCCGATCACGGCATAGGCCGCTTCATCGGCCTGCGCACCATCGAGGCGGTGGGCGCGCCGCATGACTGCCTGGAAATCCACTATGCGGGCGACGACCGGTTGTTCCTGCCGGTGGAAAACATCGAGCTTTTGTCGCGCTACGGTTCGGATTCGGCCGAGGCGACGCTCGACAAGCTGGGCGGCGGCGCCTGGCAGGCGCGCAAGGCGCGGCTGAAGCGGCGCCTGCTCGACATGGCCGGGCAACTGATCCGCATCGCCGCCGAGCGGCAGATGCGTTCCGCGCCCGCGATGATCCCGGCCGAGGGGCTCTATGGCGAGTTTGCCGCGCGTTTCCCGTATGAGGAAACCGACGATCAGCAGACAGCGATCGATTCCGTCATGGACGATCTCGGCGCCGGCAAGCCGATGGACCGGCTGGTCTGCGGCGACGTCGGCTTCGGCAAGACGGAAGTGGCGCTGCGCGCCGCCTTCATAGCGGCGATGGAAGGGTTCCAGGTGGCGGTCGTCGTGCCGACGACGCTTCTGTCGCGCCAGCATTTCAAGACCTTCTCGCAGCGTTTCTCAGGCTTGCCGATCCGTATCGCCCAGGCCTCGCGCCTGGTCGGCTCCAAGGAACTGGCCGAAACCAAGAAAGGCGTTGCCGAGGGCACGGTCGACATCGTCGTCGGCACGCATGCGCTGCTTGGATCTTCGATCTCGTTCAAGAATCTCGGGCTTTTGATCATCGACGAGGAGCAGCATTTCGGCGTCAAGCACAAGGAGCGGCTGAAGGAGCTCAAGAACGATGTGCATGTGCTGACACTGTCGGCGACGCCGATCCCGCGCACGCTGCAGCTGGCGCTGACCGGCGTGCGCGAGCTGTCACTGATCGCCACGCCGCCGGTCGACCGCATGGCGGTGCGCACCTTCATCTCGCCCTTCGATCCGCTGGTCATCCGCGAGACGCTGCTGCGCGAGCGCTATCGCGGCGGCCATTCCTTCTATGTCGTGCCGCGCATCAGCGACCTTTCGGAAATCCATGATTTCCTAAAGGAATCGGTGCCGGAGCTGAAGGTGGCGGTGGCCCATGGCCAGATGCCGCCGGGCGAGCTCGACGATATCATGAACGCCTTCTACGATGGCCAGTACGACGTGCTCCTGTCGACCACCATCGTCGAATCCGGCCTCGACATCCCGACCGCCAACACGCTGATCATCCATCGCGCCGACATGTTCGGCCTGGCCCAGCTCTACCAGCTGCGCGGCCGCGTCGGCCGCTCGAAGGTGCGCGCCTATGCGCTGTTCACGCTGCCGGCCAACCGCAAGCTGACCGACACGGCCGAGCGCCGGCTGAAGGTGCTGCAGTCGCTGGATACGCTCGGCGCCGGCTTCCAACTGGCCAGCCACGACCTCGATATCCGCGGCGCCGGCAATCTGCTTGGCGAAGAGCAGTCCGGCCACATCAAGGAGGTCGGCTTCGAGCTCTACCAGCAGATGCTGGAAGAGGCGGTGGCGGAGGTGAAGGACACCGGCGAAGTCCAGGACGGCGGCTGGTCGCCGCAGATCGCGGTCGGCACCGCCGTGATGATCCCGGAAAGCTATGTGCCCGACCTGCAGCTCCGCATGGCGCTCTACCGGCGCCTGGGCGACCTCGAGACCACCGAGGAGATCGACGGGTTCGGCGCCGAGCTGATCGACCGTTTCGGGCCGCTGCCGGAAGAGGTGACGCATCTGTTGAAGATCGTCTTCATCAAGGCGCTCTGCCGCAAGGCCAATGTCGAGAAGCTCGATGCCGGTCCCAAGGGTGTCGTCATCCATTTCCGCAAGCGCGAGTTCCCCAACCCGGTCGGGCTGGTCAAATTCATCGGCGAGCAGGGCTCGCTGGCCAAGATCAGGGCCGACCACAGCGTCGTCTTTATCCGCGACTGGCCGAACGCCGAGAAGCGTTTGGCGGGATCGGCGGTGGTGATGACGCAGTTGGCCCGGCTGGTCGACAAGGCCGCTTAACGACGTCCACATTGGGAAGCTGAGCAGCTCAAGGCATTCGCCACCACTGAAAAACCCGGCTAGAATAGGCAGTCGGCTTCGTGTAAGGAGCCGCGACCTCGTATCGAGGCTGGAATGGCGGGCAAGGACGCTCGCCGGTTTGTTTGATGCAATTCCGGACGGAAATTTCGCATTTTCCCGGAGTTGCTCCGAAAGGGCGTTTGGGTGCAGCGATGACGAAATGGTCGCCGAATTCGTGGAGGGCAAAGCCGATCAAGCAGGTCCCGGCCTACCCGGACCTTGGGGCTTTGCAAGCCACGGAGGCGCGGCTTGCGACCTATCCGCCGCTGGTCTTTGCCGGCGAGGCGCGCAAGCTGAAGAAGCAACTGGCAGCGGTTGCCGCCGGCGAAGCCTTCCTGCTGCAGGGCGGCGACTGCGCCGAAAGCTTTGCCGAGCACGGCGCCGACAACATCCGCGACTTCTTCCGCGTCTTCCTGCAGATGTCGGTGGTGCTCACCTTCGCCGGCGCGCAGCCGGTGGTGAAGGTCGGCCGCGTCGCCGGCCAGTTCGCCAAGCCGCGCTCGTCCGACAACGAGACCAAGAACGGCGTGACGCTGCCGAGCTATCGTGGCGACATCATCAACGGCATCGAGTTCGACGCCAAGTCGCGCATCCCCGATCCGGCGCGCCAGGAGATGGCGTATCGCCAGTCGGCCGCGACGCTCAACCTTCTGCGCGCCTTCGCGCAGGGCGGCTATGCCAGCCTGGAGAACGTGCATCGCTGGATGCTGGGTTTCGTCGCCGACAGCCCGCAGGGCGAGAAATACGGTGCGCTCGCCAACCGCATCACCGAGACGATGGATTTCATGCGCGCGGTTGGCATCACGTCGGAGACCAATTTCGCGCTGCGCGAGACCGATTTCTACACCAGCCATGAGGCGCTGCTGCTCGGCTATGAGGAAGCGCTGACGCGCGTCGATTCCACGTCCGGCGACTGGTACGCGACCTCGGGCCACATGATCTGGGTCGGCGACCGCACCCGCCAACCCGACCATGCGCATATCGAATATTGCCGCGGCATCAAGAATCCGCTCGGCCTGAAATGCGGCCCGTCGCTGACGCCGGATGGCTTGCTGGAACTCATCGACCTGCTCAATCC
>NZ_RZTO01000643.1:0-3625 GCF_003997225.1 Mesorhizobium sp. M2C.T.Ca.TU.002.02.1.1 | reverse complement strand
CCCGAGGTCTGACCTATATGTTGCCCAGCGAGGACGCGCTGGCGATCGGCACGCTCCTGCAGCAGCGCTTCGGCCTGCCCTACTGGCAGATCGCCACCACCGCCACCGACGCCAACCGCTTCGCGCTGCGCGTCGCCCGCGCGGTGACGGGGCGCGAGAAGATCCTGGTCTTCAACGGCTGCTATCACGGCTCGGTCGACGAGACGATGGTGCGGCTGATCGACGGCAAGCCGGTGAACCGGCCTGGGCTCGCCGGCGAGTTCCGCGATCTCACGCGGGCTACCAAGATCGTCGAATTCAACGACATCCCAGCCTTGGAGGCAGCGCTCGCGGACCGCGACGTCGCCTGCGTCATCACCGAGCCGGTGCTGACCAATTCCTGCATGGTGCTGCCGGAACCCGGCTTCCACGACGCGCTGCGGCGGCTTACCCGCGCGGCTGGCACGCTGCTTCTGATCGACGAGACGCACACGATCTCGACCGGCCCCGGCGGCTATACGAAGAAGCACGGGCTGGAACCGGACCTGTTCGTGCTCGGCAAGCCGGTGGCCGGCGGCGTGCCGGCGAGCATCTGGGGCATGAGCGAGGAGGTCGCCACGCGCTACGGCGCCTACAACCGGACCAGGGAGTCCGGCTATTCCGGCATGGGCACAACATTGTCCGCCAATCCGCTGCAATTCGCCGCGATGCGCGCGACGCTGGAAGAGGTGATGACCGAGGAGGCCTACGCGCATATGGACCGGCTGGCGCGCCGGCTCGATGCGGGGCTCTCCGCCGTCATCCAGCGAAACAAGCTGCCCTGGCATGTCGCGCGGGTCGGCGCGCGCGTGGAATTCATCTGCGCGCCGGGACCGTTGCACAATGGTGGCGAGGCGGAGAAGGCGCATGCGCCGGAGCTGGAAGCCGCCATCCATGTCGCGCTGGTCAATCGCGGCCTGCTGATCGCGCCGTTCCACAACATGATGCTGATCTCGCCGGCAACGACTTCAGCGCAAGTGAGCCGGCTGATCGCCGCCTTCGCCGCGGTTGCGGGCAAACTTGCGGCGTGAGACAAGCAGGCATGGACAATCCGAACGCCGTAACCACCTCGCCTTCCGGCTCGACGCCGGCCGAGGCGAAAGCCTTTCTCGACGCCCATCCCGACATCGAGGCTTTCGACATCGTGCTTACCGACGCCAACGGCATCGGCCGCGGCAAGATCGTGCGCCGGCACGAGCTGATGGGCATTTTCGAGAACGGCCGGCATCTGCCGATCTCGATCCTCGGCCTCGACATCACCGGCGAAGACGTGCACGAGACCGGGCTGGTTTGGGACACTGGCGACGGCGACCTCAGGGCATGGCCGATCCCGGGCACGCTGGCGCCGCTCTACGGTACCAGCCCACCGCGCGGCCAGCTGCTGATGTCGATGTACCATCTCGACGGCCAGCCGATGACCTCCGACCCGCGGCTGGTGCTGGCAAGGCAAGTGGAATTGCTCGCCGCGCGCGGCCTGCATCCGGCCGGTGCCTTCGAGCTTGAGTTCTTCCTGCTGTCCAATGAGCGCGACGCGGACGGCAAGGTGCAGCCTGCCCGCGCGGTGCTCGACGGCCGCCGCTCGGCCAAGACCGAGGTCTATTCGGTCGACCATCTGCATGGCATGGAGCCGCTGTTTTCCGACATCTACGCCGCGGCGAAGGCGCAAGGCATACCGGCCGAAACCGTCATTTCCGAATACGCGCCCGGCCAGTACGAGCTGACGCTCAACTACCGCAAGGACGTGATGCGCGCGGCGGACGACCTCGTGATGCTGAAGCGGCTGGTGCGAGCGCAAGCGCGCCGGCACGGCGTCACCGCCTGCTTCATGGCCAAGCCCATCGAGGCCTATGCCGGCTCCGGCATGCATTTCCACGTCTCGCTGCAGGACGATTCCGGCCGCAACGTTTTCACCGAGGCCACCGGCGAGAAATGGTCGCCCAAGCTGCTCAACGCGCTTGGCGGCCTGATCCACACCATGGCGGAATCGATGCTGGTGTTTGCGCCGCACGCCAATTCATGGCGGCGCTTCGTCTCGCAATCCTACGCGCCGGTGGCGCCGACATGGGGCGTCAACAACCGCTCGGTAGCGTTGCGCGTGCCGGCGGGCGATGCCAGGAACCGCCGCATCGAGCACCGGCCGTCGGGCGTCGACGCCAACCCCTATCTGGTGGCGGCGACGGTGCTGGCCGGCATCGTCAAAGGCCTGGATGAAGGTCTGGATCCCGGTCCCGAGACGACCGGCAACGGCTACGAGCAGGCGACGGAGAAATCGGCCATGCCGGCCGACTGGCGCGCCGCGATCGAAGCGGCCCGTGCCTCCGATTTCCTGAAATCGGCGCTCGGCCCCGACCTGCACAGGACCTTCGTGGCGATCAAGCAGGCCGAATATCTGCGTGTCGCCCGCACCGTCAGCGAGCTGGATTACCATCTCTATCTGCACGAGGTGTGATGCGCTGGCCGACAGGCGCGGCGATCACGTTTCGCCGTCGGCAATCAAAAGTTATAGCCAATTGCATCTTCGGAACATATCATGAACAAATGGCTATGCTTTCCGTCCGCGAGAAACTGGCGATCCTGTCCGACGCCGCCAAATACGATGCCTCCTGCGCTTCGTCCGGCTCGGCGAAGCGCGACTCGCTGAGATCGGGCGGCATCGGTTCGACCGAGGGTTCCGGCATCTGTCATTCCTACGCCCCGGACGGGCGCTGCATATCGCTGCTCAAAATCCTGCTCACGAATTTCTGCATCTACGACTGCAGCTATTGCATCAACCGCTCGTCCTCGAATGTGCGGCGCGCCCGCTTCAGCGTCGAGGAGGTGGTGAAGCTCACCATGGATTTCTACCGCCGCAACTACATCGAGGGCCTTTTCCTGTCGTCAGGCGTCATCCGCTCGCCCGACGAGACCATGGGCGAGATGGTCGACGTGGCGCGCAGGCTGAGGATCGAAGAGAAGTTCGGCGGTTATATCCACCTGAAGACAATTCCTGAGGCGTCGGCCGAGCTGATCGAGAAAGCCGGCCTCTATGCCGACCGATTGTCGATCAATGTCGAATTGCCGACCGACGAGGGCGTGAAGAAACTGGCGCCGGAAAAGAAGCCGGAAGCGATCCGGCTTTCGATGGCCAAGCTGCGCCGCAAGATCGAGGAGAAGGCCGAGCCCACTTTGCAGAGCCGCAGGCGTGAGCGCTTCGCGCCGGGCGGCCAGTCGACACAGATGATCGTGGGCGCCGACAAAACGTCCGACGACGGCATCCTGCGCGCCAGCGCCCGGCTTTACGGCAGCTATCACCTGCGCCGCGTCTACTACTCCGCCTTCAGCCCGATCCCGGATTCGTCGTCGGCGTTGCCCCTGCGGAAGCCCCCGCTGATGCGCGAGCACCGGCTCTACCAGGCGGACTGGCTGATGCGGTTCTACGGTTTCTCGCAGCCGGAGATCCTGGACGGCAGCAATGACGGGATGCTGGATTTGGCCATCGACCCCAAGCTAGCCTGGGCGCTGCGCAACCGCGGCCGGTTCCCGGTCGACGTCAACCGCGCCGAGCGCGAAGCGCTGCTGCGCGTTCCAGGGCTCGGCACCAAGGTCATCGACCGGATCATCGAGACCC
>NZ_RZTO01000642.1:0-3633 GCF_003997225.1 Mesorhizobium sp. M2C.T.Ca.TU.002.02.1.1 | reverse complement strand
CGCCGCGCCTTCGGAGGCGGGACGAGCCGCCGCTCGGCCTCTCTCCCCGCCTCAAGGAGGAGCTCGGCGCGGCAATCGGCGAGATTTCCAAAAGCGGGGTGCCCCTGATCGTGGTCGAGCAGGATATCGAGTTCCTCCTCTCCCTCACCGACCGGCTCTATCTGGTGGAGCACGGCGTCGTCGTGCGCGAGATCGACCGAGCGAGCGCGCCCGATGATGAAGAGGTCATGCGGCTCTATTTCGGCGAAGGAGGCACGCATTGATGGATACGCTCCTCGCCACGCTGGTCTCCGGCCTGGTGCTCGGCTCGCTCTATGCCCTGATGGCGAGCGGACTCAGCCTGGTCTGGACGACGCTCGGCGTCTTCAACTTCGCGCATGGGGCGCTGATGATGGTCGGCGCCTTCATCGCCTGGACGGTCAGCGAAGCGGTCGGCGCCGGCCCTGTCGCGGGCGTCGTCGCCGGCACGCTCGGCGCCGGCCTGATCGGCATCGTCATCGAGCGGCTCGTCATCCGGCCGTTCTATGCCAGCCGCAACATGCTGCTCGTCACGGCCATGACGACGCTCGCCGTCACCATCATCCTCGAACGCGGCGCGCAGATGATCTGGGGGCCGCGCCTGAAGCAGCTTCCGCCGCTCGTCGATGGCGAGATCAGGCTGTTCGGCAACGCGATCTCCGCGCATGAAGCCTTGCTGCTGGTGGCGGCGCCCATCATCCTCATCGCGCTGTGGCGCTTCACGGTCTCGAGCAAGATCGGACGCAGCCTGCGCGCCGTCGGCCAGAACCAGGATTCGGCGGCGCTGATCGGCGTCGACGTGCCGACCGCCTTCGCGCTCGCCTTCGCGATCTCGGCGGCACTCGCGGGCCTCACCGGCGCGCTTCTCGGCTCGATCCGCTTCATCACGCCCGCCATGGGCAGCGAGCCGCTGACCAAGGCGATGATCGTCGTCATCTTCGGCGGTCTCGGCAGCCTCGGCTCGACAGCAGGTGCTGCCTATCTGATCGGCTTCATCGAGGCCTTCCTGGTGCTCTGGGTCGGCCTCTACTGGACGCCCTTCGCGCTCTTCCTGCTGATGATCCTCGTCCTCCTGCTCAGGCCGAACGGAATATTCGGAAAGAGATGATGACCAGAAACAACCTCCTGCTGCTTGCGCTCTTCGTGGTCCTGGCTTTCGTGCCGCAGGTCTTCACCGACGGCTATGTCAGGCACCTCTTCATCATCGCCTTCATCTACGCGATCATCGCGTCGAACTGGAACCTCAGCCTCGGTCATTGCGGCATCTTCAATTTCGGCCACATGACCTTCTTCGGCATCGGCGTCTACACGGCGGCGATCCTGACCAAGACCGCCGGCGTCAATCCCTGGCTCGCAATTCCCGCCTGCGCGGTCACGGCGGCGATCTCGGCCGTGATCATGGCGGCGCCGGTCGCCCGGCTCAAAGGCATCTATGTCGTGCTCGTCACCTTCGCGGTCAATCAGCTGATGGTGCAGCTGGTGCTCAGCCAAGCCGACCTGACGGGCGGCGCCAAGGGCCTGGTGCGCCTGCCGTTCCTCACCATCGGCGACTACAGCTTCATCCGCGACTACAAGCTCGGCTATTACTACCTGGCGCTGATCCTGCTCGGCCTGTCCACGGCTTTCCTGATCCTTGTCGCCGGTTCGCCCTTCGGCAAATCGCTGAAGGCAGTGCGCGACGCCGAGGACTATGCGACCGCGCGCGGCATCTCGGTGGCGCGCACGCGAATTTCGGTGCTGGTGCTGAGCGCCATCTTCACCGGCATCGCTGGCGGCTTCTACACCGTCTATCTGCGCGTCGCCTCGCCCGAGGTCTTCGGCTTCGGGACGATGTCGCTGGTGCTCTCGATGGTGCTGATCGGCGGCATCAACAGCGTTCTCGGCCCGGTGATCGCGGCGTTGGCGCTCACTTTCGCCAGCGAAGCCATGGCGGGGATTGGCGGCTTCGAGGACGCGCGCTACATCGTGATCGCGGTCGCCATGATCCTGGTGCTGAGGCTTGCGCCGGGCGGCCTGATCCAGATCCTCGAAAGGCTGGCGCCGACGGGGCAAAAGCCGGCGACGCCGACGAGGAGCCCAGCCTGATCCGGGAGCATCGATAATCATGAGCCAAGAGGAATTCGCCGTCGAAGGCCTAAGCTCGACGGCCAGCATCGTCGTCGACCGCTGGGGCATCGCCCATGTCCGAGCCGAAAGTTTCCTCGACATGTTCTTGGTCCAGGGCTTCAACGCGGCGCGCGACCGGCTCTGGCAGATCGATCTGTGGCGCAAGCGGGGCCTTGGCGTGCTGGCGGCGGATTTCGGCCCAGGTTACCTCGAGCAGGACCGTGCCGCCAGGCTTTTCCTCTATCGCGGCGACATGCAGGCGGAATGGGACGCCTATGCCCCGACGCCGAGTCGATCTGCCGCCATTTCGTCGCCGGCATCAATGCCTATGTCGAGCTCTGCGAACACCAGCCGCACAGGCTGCCGCCGGAATTCGCCGCCCTTGGCACACGCCCGGCGAAATGGCAGCCGGAAGACGTCGTGCGCATCCGCAGCCATTCGCTGATGCGCAACGCCGTCTCGGAGGTGATCCGCTCCAACATCCTTGCGGAGCTCGACGCCGAACTCGACGCGCTCCGGCAGAAGCTGGAACCGCCGCATGACCCGCTTGCCGGCCGTGACCGCCCCGCCCCGCTGCCGCTCGACTGCCTCGACACGTTCAAGCTCGCCATCGCCCCCGTCACCTTCGGCAGCGAAAGGCTGGCGGCCGGCATCGGCGATGCCCGCGCCTGGCGCAAGATGACGCCGCTCGGCGACGTCGTGCGCGACGCCAGCCTGCAGGGCTCCAACAACTGGGTGGTGTCGGGCGCGAGAACCGCCGGCGGCCGGCCCATCCTGGCCAACGACCCGCACCGCACCCATGCGGTGCCGTCGCTGCGCTACATCGTCCACATCGCCTCGCCCGAATTCAACGGCATCGGGGCCGGCGAGCCGGCGCTGCCGGGCATCTCGATCGGCCACAACGGCCATTCGGCCTTTGGCCTCACGCTCTTCCTCGGCCATGACCAGGAAGATGTCTATGTCTACGAGACGCATCCGGAGGATCCCGGCCTCTACCGTTACGGAGACGGCTGGGAGGCTTTTCGCGACATCGGCGAGACCGCCTCGGTCAAGGGTTGCGGAGAGGCCGCGCTCGCCCTGCGTTTCACCCGCCACGGGCCGGTGATCGCCGAATATCCGGACCGGCATCTGGCGGTGGCGATCCGCACTGTCTGGACCGATCCCGGCACGGCCCCCTACTTCAAGAGCATCGCCGCCATGCGGGCGACCAGCTTCGAGGCGTTCCGCGACCATATGGGCGGCTGGGGCGTGCCGGCCGTCAACCAGGTCTATGCCGACGCCAAGGGCGATATCGGCTGGGCCGTCGGCGGGTTCTCTCCCATACGCCCCAACTGGGACGGGCTTCTGCCGGTGCCCGGCGACGGGCGGCATGAATGGCAGGGCTTCCTGCCGGGTCATGCGCTGCCCTTCAGCCACAATCCGGCGAAGGGCTATTTCGCCACCGCCAACGAGTTCAACCTGCCGGCCGATTGGCCGATAGACCAGCCGATCGGCTATGAATGGCTGGAG
>NZ_RZTO01000641.1:0-3634 GCF_003997225.1 Mesorhizobium sp. M2C.T.Ca.TU.002.02.1.1 | reverse complement strand
CCTCTTTGTTTTACGCAATTCCGGGCGGAAAACCGCCCACACTTTTCCTGGAATTGCTCCGGGACAATGTGAGGCGGTCCTTTTCAAGCCGCGGCCGCCGCTTCCTTGATCATGTTTCTGGCGATCAGGATCTGCTGGATCTGCGTCGTTCCCTCATAGATGCGAAACAGCCGGACGTCGCGATACGCCCGTTCGATGCCGTACTCTTCCATATATCCCGCGCCGCCATGGATCTGGACGGCGCGGTCGGCGACGCGGCCGACCATCTCGCTGGCGAACATCTTGCAGCACGCAGCCTCCGTGGAAACATTTCCGCCTTGGTCCTTCGCGCGGGCCGTCTCCAGCACCATGCATCTGGCGGCGTAGCTTTCCGCCCGGCTGTCGGCGAGCATGGCCTGGATCAACTGGAACTCCGCGATCGGCTGCCCGAACTGCTTTCGCTGCATGGCATAGGCGAGGCTGTCGGCGATAAGCCGTTCGGCCATGCCGACGCAGAAGGCGGAAATGTGCAGGCGGCCCCGGTCCAGCACCTTCATTGCCGTCTTGAACCCCTGGCCTTCCCTGCCGCCCAGCACGCTGGAAGCCGGCACCCGGCAATCCTCGAAAATCACGTCGCAGGTGTGCGAGCCGGCCTGGCCCATCTTCTTGTCGATCTTGCCGAGGGACAGGCCGGGCGCGCTCCGTTCGACCAGGAATGCAGTCACGTCCCGTCCCGGCTTGTCGCCCGTGCCGGTTCTGGCGAAGACCGTGAACAGATCGGCATAGGGTGCGTTGGTGATGAAGCGCTTGGTGCCGTTGAGGATGTATTCCTCGCCGTCGCGACGCGCCGTCGTCCGCAGCGACGCCGCATCCGATCCGGCCCCCGGCTCCGTCAGCGCGAACGAACTGATGATCTCGCCTGTCGCCAGCTTCGGAAGATACGCCGATTTCTGCTCTTCCGTTCCGTCCATGATCAGGCCCTGCGAGCCGATGCCGTTGTTGGTGCCGATGACGGAGCGGAACGCAGGCGACGTGTGGCCCAGCTCGAAAGCGATATGGACCTCCTCCTCCATGGTCAGGCCAAGTCCGCCATACTCCTGGGGGATGGAGAGGCCGAAGAGGCCGAGGTCGCGCATCTCTTGCCTGATCTCCACGGGGATATTGTCGGCCAGGGCAATCTCGGCCTCCAGGGGGACCAGTCGCTCGCGAACGAAGCGCCGCACCGTTTGCCGGAGTTGCTCGAAGAGGTCTGCGTCAAGAGCCATGGAGTTGCTGCCTCGGAATGTTCGCGCATTCGGTGTTCGCACAGGCGCGGCCCAGCCGCCGCCTTTGCCGGTGGACGGCGTCAGCGGTCGTTGCGGCCGAGCGCCAGCATCTCGTCGACGATCGACAAAGTGAGCTCGGGCTGTTCGAAATACGGCAAGTGACCGCATTGCCGAAAAGCATGGAGGCCGACGCGCCCCGGCAGCGAATGACAATGAGCGAACGGGATGATCCTGTCCTGGATGCCGAACACGATGCGCATGGGGATGCGGAGCCGTTCCAGGTCGGGGCGGATCGAGAAGGTCTGCGTGCCGTCGCAGAAATATCGCTCGGCAAGGTTGGCCAGGGCGCTGGACAGGCCATCGTCCTTGCGCTGGTCGGCGACGCTGCGAATGAAGGCTTCCGAAATCTGGCGGGGATCGAACACAAGTTCCTGGAGCCAGGGCAGAAGGCTGGACGGCTGCCTCGCCGCGACGAAGCCATGGATGAACGGCTGGCGTATCTCGGGGCCAAGGCCGGCCGGCGAAATCAGCAAAAGCGAGTCGGCTCTTGTCAGTCCGCGGGTGGCCAGTCTGGCCGCGACGGCGGCGCCGAAGGAATGGCCGACAATCGTTGCGTGCTCGATGCCTTCGGCAGCCAGACGCTGCTCGACCATCGCGCAGATCGCATCGAGATCCTCCGGGACTGTCCGTGTAGACCGTCCATGTCCGGGCAGGTCGAGGGCCAGCATTCGCGCCTTGGGCCGGCCCGCGGCCAGAAGGCCGCGCCATGCATTATGATCGGAGGCAAAGCCATGCAGGGCGATGAGCGTTTCGGCGCCTTCCCGCTGCAGCCAGGCGGCGTGCAATCCATCTTGCCGCGCGCCGCTTTCCTGCATCCAAGAGGACTTTGAAACGACAGCCGGCGCGTCGGCGAGCGATCGCTTGCCGAGCACGTCACGTTTCTGGATCCGCCCTTTCGGTCCCGATCCGGCGATGCCGTGAAGGTCGATCCGGTGCTGCGCGGCAATCCGCCTTGCCAGGGGCGTGGCCACGATACGCGTCGAGGCGGGATTCGCCTGCGGCTGCGCCGGCGCTCCATTTCGGTCGGCCGATGGTGCCGGCGCCGCGACAGGTCTGCTCCGGGCTTCGATCTGCTCGCCGCTTTCAAGGATATGGCCGACGATCTCGCCGACCTGCACTTCCTCACCGGCGGCGCGAGCATGCGCGACGAAGCCGGATGCCGGAGCCTCCACCTCGACCGCGGCCTTGTCGTTGTCGATCTCAAACAGCGCGTCGCCCTGGGCGACTTCGGCGCCGTCGTCCTTCAGCCAGCGGCCAATGCTGCCGGTGTCGGTCTCCAGGCTGACCTTCGGAAAAATAACGGCAATGGCCATGGAATTGTCCTTGGTTGGCTAGTCCCGTTGGACCATCGCGGCAATCTGCTCGCCCATCGGTGGCAACGTCGCGCCGGTCAGCCGGTTCTGCAGTTCTGCGAGCAACGACTTCAGCTTGGGCACGAAGACGGAGATGCAGGCCTCGACGGGGGCAAGGTCCTTGATGCCGCCGCAGGTGATGGCCACGAGTTGGGATCCATCGCTCGGCCTGAAAGGCACGCCGACGGCGTTGATATAGCTGTACCAGTCGCCGAACGAAGCGACGTAGCCATGCTTGGCGTAGTTTTCGAGCCCGCCGTCGATAGCGCGGCGTATCTTATCCCTGCTGTCCGGGTTGTTCTCGATCAACTGGCTGATGACGCGGCCCTGCAGGCCTTCTTCCATGGCGGCCAGATAGGCCAATCCCATCGATGTCTGCCAGATCGGCAGGCGCGAACCGACGTTGAGCCGGAGCGTGACCGGTGTCTCGGGCCGGCAGTTCGAGACGTAGACCATCTCCAGCCCATCACGCATGCCCATGGCGACGGCCACGCCGGTTTCGAAGGCCAGGGTCTGCATCAGCGGCTTGGCCATGTAGACCACGGCGCTGCTGCTCAGGCCGGAATAGCCGAGCGATACGGTCGCCGGCCCGATGGAATATCGCCCCAGGAGAGGATCGTAGAGGAGGTAGCCGAGGCCGACCAACGTGTAGGTGAGGCGCGAGATCGTCGCCTTGGGCAAGCCGGTCCGTTCGATCAGTTCCTGGTTGCCGAGCGATGTGTCGGCCGGCGTGAACGCGCGCAGGATCTGCAGGCCGCGCACCAGGGCGGACGAATGCTGTCCCTGATCTTCATTCGATGGCGCCGGTATGGGTTTGTTGCGTTTTCGCATGCTGCCTCCCAACAGCGAATATGGCCCGTCAGGCTCTTGGTCGGGCGCCCACCCTATCAGTCGCAACGGGCGGCCGACAGGCCTCGCAACGAAATTTGGAACTTAATTTCATTTCTATTGACTGGTGTTGACCACCTTGTCAATATC
>NZ_RZTO01000640.1:0-3643 GCF_003997225.1 Mesorhizobium sp. M2C.T.Ca.TU.002.02.1.1 | reverse complement strand
GTGTCGTTCCTCCTGCTCGTCCCCTGGGAGTGGACGAGGCGCGATCCGATCGTCGACATCCGCCTGCTGTTCAGCCGGCAGTTCGGCATGTCCTTCCTGGTCATGATGGCGGTTGGTGCGGTGCTCTTCAGCACCACGCAGCTTTTGCCGCAACTGCAGCAGACGACCTTCGACTACACCGCCACTCTTTCGGGCCTGTCGATGATGCCGGGCGGCATCGCCATGCTCATGCTGATGCCGATCTCGGGCTTTGCCGCCGGCGTCATCCAGCCGCGCTATCTCATTATGATGGGCATGGCGGTGGTCGCGGTCGCACTCTGGCACATGACCTCGCTGACGCCTGACGCCAGTTTCGGCTTCTTCGCCTATGCGCGCATCTACATGATGATCGGCCTGCCGTTCCTGTTCATCCCGATCTCCACCGCCGCCTATGTCGGCCTGCCGCCGCAAAAGACCGACCAGGCATCCTCGCTGATCAATGTCGCCCGCAACATCGGCGGCAGCATCGGCGTGTCGCTGTCCAACACGGTGATTGCCCAGAACGCCCAGTTCCATCAGTCGGTGCTGGTGGGCCACACCGCGCAATCGAGCGACACCTATCAGCAGACGCTTCGCCAGGTGACGGACCATTTCGTCGCCGAGGGGTCGCCGCTGGTCGAAGCCAGGCAGCAGGCCGTCGGCTGGATCGGACAGGAGATCGGCCGCCAGGCCTCGCTGCTGGCCTATGTCGACGTCTTCTTCTATTGCGCGATCGCCACGGCGCTGCTGGTGCCGTTTGCCCTGTTGCTCAGGCCGCCGAAGCCCGAGCGGGCCAAACGTTAGCTATTCCTTCAGCCAAAGCTTGCACCTCGGGGCTCGCCGCGCGAAGTTGGCAGCCTCTGGAGGGACCTCATGCGCAACATCACGGCGGCGCTGCTTTTGGCGGCGGCATTTTTCACGACCAGCGCGAACGCGCTGGACAGTTCGAACACGCCGGTCGTCGTCACGCCGCTGGCGTCCAAGACCACGACCGCGTCCGGCCAGCCGATCACGCTGCCGCAAAAGAACGTCGAGGTTCAGGTCTCGTCCTACCAGATCGCGGCGGGCGCGACCTTGCCGGTGCACAAGCACCCCTTCCCGCGCTACGCCTATGTCGAGCAGGGCACGCTCAAGGTCGCCAATGTCGAGACCGGCGCCGCCAACACTTACAAGACCGGCGACTTCATCATCGAGATGATCGGCCAATGGCACCAGGCCACCAATATCGGCACCGATCCTGTGAAGCTGTTGGTGATCGACCAGATCGAGCAAGGCGCCAAGAACACCATCCTGAAGCAGTAGCCGGCAGCGTATCCGCCTCGAAGCGGGCCTTTCGCCTCACGCCCAGGCGCCCACCGGTTGCCGTGTGGTGGCGTTCAGGCGGTTGAAGGCGTTGATCAGCGCGATCTGGATCACCAAAGCGGCGAGCGCCTTGTCGTCATAGTGACGAGCAGCCTCGTCCCAGACATCGTCCGGCACAGCGTCGGAGCGGTCGGCCAGCCGCGTGGCGGCTTCCGTCAGCGCAAGCGCCGCACGTTCGGCGTCGGTGAAATACGGCGTCTCCCTCCATGCCGACACGGCAAAGATCCGCTCGTCCTTCTCGCCCGCCTTCTTCAGCTCGCGCGCGTGCATGTCGACGCAGACGGCGCAAGCGTTGATCTGGCTGGCGCGCAGGTGAATGAGCTTGCGCGTCACATAAGGCACGTCGCCGGCTTCGGTCGACTTGTCGAGCGCCAGCAGCGCCTGCAGCGCGCCGGGAATGAGCATCACCGGATTCTTCAATCTCGCTTCCATTGTCGGTCTCCTCGGCCAATTAGGTTCGCATCAATAACCTTTCAGTTATGAGTTATCCATAACTTTGCAGTTATGCATTGTCAAGCGAGTTGTATGGATGGCGGGTTGCACGGCTGGACCGATGGTTGCGGCTTTCGCGGCGGCCCGCCCGGTGCTAGGGCTGCCCATCTTTTCAAAAGCATGGATGGAAACCGGTGGCGGACACGCAAAGACCCCTGATCGAAATCTGCGTCGAAGGCATTGACGGGCTGCTTGCCGCGCAGGCCGCCGGCGCCGACCGGGTCGAGCTCTGCGCCAGCCTGGTCGAAGGCGGCATCACGCCGAGCCTGGGCACGGTGCGCGCCGCGCTCGAAAGCGCGACCATCCCCTTTCACGTCATCGTGCGGCCGCGCGGCGGCGATTTCCTCTACAGCGAGACCGAATACCGCTCGATGCTTGCCGATGTCGAAGCGCTGCGCGAGCTCGGCGTCGCCGGCGTGGTCGTCGGCTGCCTGACCGCCGACGGCGCCATCGACGAGGCGCGCATGAGCGCGCTGGTCGAGGCCGCCGGCCCGCTCAACGTCACCTGCCACCGCGCCTTCGACATGACGCGCGATCCGGCCGAGGCGCTCGAAGCCCTGATCCGCTGCAAGGTTGGCCGCGTACTGACCAGCGGCCAGCGTGACACGGCGGTCGAAGGCATCGAGCTTCTGGCGCAACTCGTCCGCCAGGCGGGCAAACGCATCATCATCCTCGGCTGCGGCGCCTTGGCGCCGGACACGATCGGCGAGGTGCGCAGACGCACCGGATTGACCGAAATGCATTTTGCAGCGCTTGCCGATGTTCCGAGCGCCATGCGCTACCGCAACCCGAATGTCGGCATGGGCGGCACCGACCTCGACCGCGAATATCGCAACACGGTGACCGACCAAGCTAAGGTGGCGGCGACGATCAGGGCCGCGAGGGCTTGATGGCTGACACGATGAGCAAGGAATCGCTGCCGATCGAACGCATCGCGCCCGCCGACGAGGCTGCCATACTCGCGCTCAACAACGAGCATGCGGCCGAGCTGTCCTGGCTGGAGGCGGATCGGTTGTCCTTCCTCATCAGCCAAGCCTTCTACACGCGCCGCATCGGCGCGCTCGAGGCTTTCATCATGACCTTCGACCAGGATGCAGACTACGACAGCCCGAACTTCCTCTGGTTTCGCCAGCGCTATCCGCGCTTCGTCTATGTCGACCGCGTGGTGGTCGCGGCTACGGCGCGCGGCCGCGGCCATGCGCGCCGGCTTTATGAGGATCTGTTCGAGCAGGCCCGGCGCGCCGGGCATGCGATCGTCACCTGCGAGGTCAACGCCGATCCGCCCAACCCGGCCTCCGATGCCTTCCACGCCGCGCTCGGTTTCGCCGAGGTCGGCGATGCGGTGATCCACGGCGGCAAGAAGTCGGTGCGTTATTGGGCAAAGCCCATCGCCACCTGAGCGCCCGCCTCAACGCTGGCCAGGAAAACAAGCCGAAGCTAATATAGCCGCTCCGCTGCCGGGGGCGACATCATGGCGAGCAACGTCTTCCGCTTCGACGAGAGCTGGGACATCCCTGAAGGCACCCCGCAGCAAGTGTGGGACGTGCTGTCGGATGCTGAGCTTCTGCCGCTCTGGTGGGGCGACGCCTACAAGGAGGTCGAGCCGCTCGACAAGAAGGGCAAGGGCGTCGTCGGCGCCCGCGCCAGGGCGAGAGCGCGCGGCGCCCTGCCCTATGAGTTGAACTTCATCATCGAGGCTGCCGAGCTCATACCCGGCCGGCTGGTGGTGGTGAAGACCTTCGGCGATTTCGACGGGCTGTGGCGGGCGGGG
>NZ_RZTO01000063.1:0-13824 GCF_003997225.1 Mesorhizobium sp. M2C.T.Ca.TU.002.02.1.1 | reverse complement strand
ATCTGGTGAAGGATCCCGAGCGTTTCGCCCTGAACATGGCCCGCATGATCGAGCAGGCCGGCAAGGCGGCGTCCGCCTGGACCGAACCGCGCGAGAAGGGTGAGGTGCGCGATCATGTCGCCGAACCGGTGGTCGACATGGTCAAGACCTTCTCAAAACTCTCGGAGTACTGGCTGGGCGATCCGCAACGCGCGCTCGAAGCCCAGACGCGGCTCTTCGCCGGCTATATGACGGTCTGGGCGAACGCCATCCAGAAGGTCAATCCCAACGCCGAGGCGCCGCAGGACGCGGTTCAGCCTGAGCGCGGCGACAAGCGCTTCCAGGATCCGGAATGGGGCCGCAACGCCTTCTTCGATTTCCTCAAGCAGGCCTATCTGGTCACCTCGCGCTGGGCGAACGAACTCGTCGAGCACGCCGAGGGCCTGGACGAGCACACCCGCCACAAGGCGAGCTTCTACGTCAAGCAGGTGTCGAACGCGATCGCGCCGTCGAACTTCATCCTGACCAATCCGGAGCTGTTCCGCGAAACGGTCGCCTCGAATGGCGAAAACCTGGTGCGCGGCATGAAGATGTTGGCCGAGGACATCGCCGCCGGCCGCGGCGACCTGAAGCTGCGCCAGGCCGACTACACGCCCTTCGAAATCGGCAAGAACATCGCCACCACGCCCGGCAAGGTCATCGGCCGCAGCGATGTCGCCGAGATCATCCAATATGATCCGGTGACGGAGACAGTGCTGAAGCGGCCGCTGCTGATCTGTCCGCCATGGATCAACAAATTCTACATCCTCGACCTCAACCCGCAAAAGTCCTTCATCCGCTGGGCGATCGAGCAGGGCCACACGGTCTTCGTCATCTCCTGGATCAATCCGGACGAGCGCCACGGCGCCAAGGGCTGGGAGGCCTATATCCGCGAAGGCCTGCAATTCGGCCTCGACATGGTGGAGAAGGCGACCGGCGAGAAGGACGTCAACGCCATCGGCTATTGCGTCGGCGGCACGCTGCTCGGCGCTGCCCTTGCACTCTTGGCGCAGGAAGGCGACCACCGCATCAAATCGGCCACCTTCTTCACGACGCAGGTCGACTTCACCTATGCCGGCGACCTCAAGGTCTTCGTCGACGAGGACCAGGTCGCCGCCGTGGAGCGCTCGATGAGCGAAAAGGGCTATCTCGAAGGCACCAAGATGGCGACCGCCTTCAACATGCTGCGCTCGGGCGATCTGATCTGGCCCTATGTCGTCAACAATTACATGCGCGGCAAGGAGCCCCTGCCCTTCGACCTGCTCTACTGGAATTCCGACTCCACGCGCATGGCGGCGGCCAACCACTCCTTCTACCTGCGCAACTGCTATCTCGAGAACAATCTTTCGCGCGGCGTGATGGAGCTTGCCGGCCGCACCGTCTCGCTGGCCGACATCACCATCCCCGTCTACAACCTGGCCACGAAGGAAGACCACATCGCGCCGGCGCTTTCGGTGTTCCTGGGATCGCGGTTCTTCGGCGGCGACGTCGAATATGTGATGGCGGGTTCGGGCCATATCGCCGGCGTCGTCAACCCGCCCGCCGCTAAGAAATACCAGTACTGGACCGGCGGCAAGCCGGTGGGCGACTTCAACGCGTGGCTTGCCGCCGCGCACGAGCATCAAGGCTCCTGGTGGACGCACTGGCAGCACTGGATCGAGAACCAGGACAATATCCGCGTACCCGCCCGCAAACCCGGCAAGGGTATGAAAACCTTGGGAGATGCGCCGGGCACCTATGTCAAGGTGCGTGTGTAACCGACTGTAATGTCTGGTGAGTTGACGGGCCGCCAAAACAGGGCGAAATGGTGGCGTCAATCGTTTCACGGCCTCAAATCACCTTCCGACGCAGATTAATTCCGGGGCTTGCAGATTCGACACATATCCCGTTTCCGGTTGGGAACAGGAGGGTTATCGCGGCGCGATGCTGGAGTGGCGCGGCGATGGCGGACCGACCGGATACCGAGGGGGAATTTATTTTGAAATCAGCAGGTTGGCGTCTTGCACGAGGGGAAAGCCGCAGCATCGCGGCAGCGCTTTTCTCCGTGCTGCTGGCCTCCTGCACCTCGACCGGCGACCCGACGATGTCGGTCGTTTCGCCCGCCTACAATTCAACCGCGACCGAAATGAGCGCGACATCCGGCGCCAAGACCGCGACCGCGGCCGATTCGTCGCTGCAGGCTTCGGCGCCGGCCGAAGCCGGGTCGACCGTGATGAGCGAGGGCGATACCCCTTTGCCCGAGAAGGTCGCCTATGTGCCGGAGACACGGCCGCAAGCCGCCGCCTTCCCGGCGGTTTCCGTGCCGGCAGGCTCCGCCGCGATTGCCGGCAGCACGCCGCAACCGCTGGTTCAGCAGGCGCAAACGGCGGAGCAGACGCAAACCGTCGCCCAGCAGGTCGCCGCTGGCGATGCCGCCGCCGTCGCCTCGAAGGCCCAGGCGACCACGCAGGCTATGAGCAACGGCGTCTATGTAACCGCGGGCGAGCCGGCGCAGCCGCAGATCGCCGCGCCGAAGAAGAGCCTGTTCGCCTCGCTGTTCAGCACCACGCCGGCTTCGGCGGCGCCCGCGCCGCTGGTCAACAATGCGCGCTCCGGCGACCAGACTGCGGCCCAGGCCAAGACCGCAACCTCCGCGCCGGCTCCCGCCAAGCCGATCGTTGAGCTGGCCTCCGCGACGCCGGCCGCAAAACCGGTGCAGCTCGCCTCGCTGGACGACCCGAGCTATCACATCACCGGTGCCGATGCCCTTCCGGGCGTACGCCAGACCGCGCTGTTCGAGATCAAGCGCAAGTCCGGTATCGACGACGAGAGCGACGTCGACCTCAACGAGGATGAAGGCGGCGGTTCCTATCAGGTGGCCTCGGCCGCCGGCATGGCGAGACTCGCGCCCAACGGTCTCCTGAAGCAGAACGAAAGCGTCGACGTCGCCTGCCTCAAGCCCTCGCTGGTGCGGGTGCTGAAGACGATCGAGGGGCATTTCGGCCGCAAGATGGTCGTCACCTCCGGCTACCGCGATCCCTCGCGCAACCGCCGCGCCAACGGCGCCAAGAACTCGCTGCACATGTACTGCGCCGCCGCCGACATCCAGGTGCCCGGCGTGTCGAAGTGGGAGTTGGCGAACTACGTCCGCACGATGCCGGGCCGTGGCGGCGTCGGCACCTACTGCCACACCGAATCCGTCCATGTCGACGTCGGCCCCGAGCGCGACTGGAACTGGCGCTGCCGTCGCCGCAGCGGCGGTGGCGAGGACGGCTGAGCCCGCCTGCCCTTCGGGCCTGAGCACGTGCGCAACGCACGTGCAAAGCCACACGTTTCACGGCGCCGTGAAAAAAGTTGTCGCATGTGGCTGCGGATGGGTTGCCGGTTGGCAACAACGCAATTATAAGCCGCTTCGTCTGAGCGCGCCCATCGTCTAGCGGTTAGGACACCGCCCTTTCACGGCGGTAACAGGGGTTCGATTCCCCTTGGGCGTACCAGAGACCTCAGGCGCTTAGCTGAATTTCAGGTCATCGAACCTGAACCCGATTATTGCCTTCTACAAAAAGCCCGGCAACAGTCGTAGCCGGGCAAAATCGTTTAGCGCAGAAGATGCCCTTCGCGGTAAGCTTAGTCAGCCCGCTCTTTCTTCCTCCTGGGCCGCCGCGGCTCTTTTGTCGTCGGATGGGCCGCCAGCCAGGCCTCGTCAGCAGCAATGGCCGCTTCGATCTGCTCGTGGCTGATCGGAAGATAGCGGTCCTTCGCGGCGAACCGCTTCCACTTGACTGCGCCTTTATCCGGCGCGGGCGTCAGGATTTGGAGCGCAGTCAAGCGACGACGTTCGTTGACCAGATTCGCCCTTTTTTCGTTACCGCCAAGATGTTCGTGGAGCGCTTCCAATCCCTTGATCGGTCGATGGTCGAACCAAAGCGCGAGATCACAAGCACAGCCATATGCAAGTGTGGTGCGCTTGGCCTCGCGCCACGCACGTTGTCGTGCTTGGCGCATAGCACTGTTATAGGCGGTATCTACCAAGGCTGCCCTCGGCAAGGGCTCAAGACAGGCCTTAATGAATACCGAGAGGCGCATGTCACGCATGACGCCCTCCTTCTGACATCGGAGGCGCGTAAACAGCACGGACATGATCCGGCATCTTGGGATCGACGTGCCATTGACCATCTCCCCAGGTGATCACTCGTCCTGCCTTTCGAAGTGCAGCCTCAAGTTTTCGATTCGAGTGATCTAGGCCATCACGTCTGGCCGCAAAAACGGCTGCATAATCTTGGTAGATTTGGCTTTTTTCTCCAAAATCACAGCCATTTATGATGCGTCCCAATATCCCCGAGCCGCGCGGAGAATCGTGAATCACGAAGACTTGGCCGATTTTGTCAAAGAGTTGAACATACAAATCGGGGTCGAAGCCTCGTGCAGCCCTTCGAGCCCTTAGATCGACTTCGCGATTGCGTTTTGCGCACCGCTCAATCGCCCATTTAGTTACCTCGACGCTCGCGGCGACGCCGACAACCCGTCCGATTGTCTTTTCCCGCATATGTTCGGCGCGGTACGGCCCATCGCTGGTTCCCTGTATCCGGCCTGCTTTGATCCAAGCCTCGGCCTCAGCCTGATCCCTCGGCCGTACGATGGGATCGAACCACCAGACCAAATGGGGCCCATCTTTCCGGACGCTCACGCTATGCTCTGACCATTCGCCTGCGGTTGATCTTGTAGACATCAAACAGCGACGTCCGCTCGACCATTCCACTAAAACGATGCTGCCATCCATAACCACCGTGTCGGACGGATCGGCAATCACGTACTCTCCTTTACGAAAGACTGGAGCGTCACGATTGTCTAGTACAGCGTGGGACTCGAAATGCGGCGAGACTTCGGTGATGCGCGGCAACGGCACGCTGATCCCCGACTGAGTGTTATTGGTCATTGCCTTCCTCTCCATTGGTGAGGAAGCCGGCAGACAGCCTGGCGATGATTGCAAGCGAAATGATAAGCTAATTCGGTTAACGCGAGGCCCTGATCCGGCTCCCGGTTGCAAGTGCGGTCGACAGCGCCAACCTGTCTACCAGCTCGTTCAAAGTGCGCCCCTTCGCCAAAATCGTCAAGGCTGCCGGCGCCTGTGCATCGCACCTAGGAGTGTTGTCACGCCCCCGCGCCGAAACGCGTCGTTAACGGCGTTGTCGGGTGCCGCATGTTGGCGGTGATCGGACGGTGTAGAGTTCTGCCTCGCCATGGAGGCGCGGATGAACCTGCTTCGGACAGCTCTCTTATGCGCGGTGTTGACCGGCCTGGCCGGGCTGCAGCCCGTACTCGCCGAGGATCAGCCTGCCCAGTCGAACGGCGACGCGTCGCAACAGCTGCCGCCCGTTCACTGCGAGGGACAGAATTGCCTGCCGCCGAGGAACGATCCTGCCCTGGAGTGCAAGGGGCAGGATTGCACACCGGCCCCGGCGACCGATCAACCGACCGGCCCGGAGATCAAGAAGGTCAAGTGAGAGGCGGCGCGCTCTGTGCCGAACGGCTTGCCGTTGATCGAGCCAGCGCGGATTGACGATCAGAAAACGCAGCGGCCCCCAGCAGAGAGAAACGGCGACCCCCGATCAATCCGGAACCATCGGCGCCGGCTCTTCGCACCGATAGACCATGCACTGGCCGTCACGGGTCGGGACATAGTCGACCATCGGCACGTAGGGAGCATCGCACTCATTGCCGAACTGGCGGACATAGCGCTCATACGTGTTCGCCCCCGTGCTCAGCACCACCGCGTGCCGGCTCTGGATCAGCGCCTGGGTCTCAGGGCAGGTCATTGTGCGTGTGTCGGGCCGCGCATCGGCGAAATTTGTGGCGGCAACGATCATCGCTGCCGCGCAAAACGCAATCTTGCGCATGGGCATTGTGGCATCCTCACAAAACATCCTGTCGCCAAATTCGCATCTGGCGACGCCGCTCCGCAACGGTGGCGCGGTCACGATGCAGCGAGCAAAACCTTGAAAAAGCAGTTGAAAGCCCGCGCCAAAGGCCTGGAATTGCCCGAGGACGAACAATGTCCGACGTCAGGCTGTTGCAAACACCACCGTCTGCATCAGCCCTCCTCCCGGCCTGTTCTCCAGCGTGATCGTCCCGCCGTAGCGTTCGATGATCTCCTTGGCGATCGCAAGCCCCAGCCCCGCGCCCGGAATGAATTGCGTGCGCGCCGGATCGACCCGGAAGAACGGCTCGAAGGCCTTGTTCAGGAGGTCCGGCGGGATGCCGGGGCCGCGGTCGGCGATGGTGAGGACCGCCTGGCCGCCCCGCCTCGCAAGCGCGACGGTGCAGCTCTTGCCATGCGTGGCGGCGTTGACGATCAGGTTGCGCAGCGCCCGGCGCAAGCCAAGCGCGCCGGCTTTGACCGACACATGATCGAGATGGTCGATCGTCACCGCATGGCCGAGCGAGACCATCTCGACCTCGATATCGCGGACCAGCCGGTCCAGTTCCACCGGCTCGACCGCGTCCTGATTGACCTCCTCGCGCACCAAGCGGATGGCGCTGTCGGCGATACGGTCGAGCTCGTCGAGGTCGCTCAGCCATTTCTCGCGATCCTCCTCGAGGAACTCGGCCCGGAGCCGCATCCTGGTCATCGGGGTCCTCAGATCGTGGCCGGCGGCGGCAACCAGCCGCATGCGGCTTTCCATCGCCGTCCTCAATCTTGCCGACAGCTCGTTGAGCGCATGGGCGGTGGCCCTCACCTCGGCCGAGCCTTTTTCCGGCAAGGTCGCCAGCACCCCGTCCGATCCGATCTTGCTGACGGCGGCTTCGAGCATTTCCAACGGCCGCACCAGCACGCCGGTGAAGTAGATCGACACCGGGGTGGCCCCTAGCACGATCAGCACCATCCAGCCTGCGAGCCCGTGCCAGACATCGCGCGGCGGACCGAAATCGGGCACGTCGACGATCATCCAGCGATGGTCGGGCAGCTCGACGGAAGCGACCATTCCCGGCCTGCCGGCATTGCGGCTGACCACGGCCGAAAGATCCAGCCCGTTGTGGTGCAGGATCTCGTTCAGCACTTTTGTGTGCTTGCGGTCCTCGAAGCCGTCTGCCGGGCGATCCTTCACGATGACGGCCGCATCGCTTGTGTTAGGCGCGCGGCCGGGAACCAATTGCACCATATACTGGATCTGGTGGGCGAGCGGACCCATAATCAGTTCCGGCGACGGCCCGCCGAGCACCTTCACCGCGACGAAGGTGGCGAGCCCGACCACGCCCAGGATCGACACGACCAGAAGGATGATCAGCCGCCGGCGCAGCGAGGTCATGCCCCGGTCTCCGCCGTCTCGACGCGCGCGGTCAGTTGATAGCCGCCATTGCGCACGGTCTTGAACAGATTCTCCTCGCCCGCTTCGGCGAACTTCCGCCGCAGCCGGCTCATCAGCACGTCGACGGACCGGTCGAGCGGCTCGCGCTCGCGCCCCTGCGTCAGGTCGAGCAGCTGGTCGCGCGACAACAGCCGCCCCGGCCGGTCGAGAAAGACCTGCAGCAGATCGAACTCGGCGCCGGTAAGGTCGACCAGAGCGCCGTCGGCATCCATCACCTTGCGCGTGTCCGGCTCCAGCCTGTAGCCGGCGAAATGATAGACGCGGACCTTGGGCGGGGCGGCTTCGTCCGGCGCCGAACGCCTGAGCACCGCCCGGATGCGCGCCGAGAGCTCGCGCGGATTGAAAGGCTTGCCAAGATAGTCGTCGGCGCCGAGCTCCAGCCCGATGATGCGGTCGACATCCTCCTTCAGCGCCGTCAGCAGGATGACGGGAATGTGCGGCTTGCGGTCCCGCAGGCTCCGGCAGATGTCGAGACCGGAGCCGTCGGGCAGCATGACGTCGAGCACGATGAGATCGAACTGGCCTGAACCGAGCCTCTGCTCGCATTCGCGCCGGTCCGCCGCCACCGACACGCGAAATCCCTGCCCGTCGAGATAGCGCCCGAGCAGCGTCCTGATCTCGCGGTCGTCGTCGACGACAAGGATGTGTGATTGTGCCTGCATTCTTAGCCCGCTTGCCTGTTTGTTTGTGATTATAGGGAGCGGCACAGCCAAGCGGCATGGAAAATTGCAACGGAACGTTTCCGCAAAGCCGCTGGAAACATTCGGAAACAAATCTCCTTTTTCCGGAAACCTTCGGCAACGCGCCGAAGCAATGCGGCAAAAGAGGCTTCCTATCCTCCCCGGCATCCGAAGCATGCAGGAAAGGATCATGTCATGCGAAGCAGACTTCTGGCGCTCGGCCTCTTCTCGGCCGCGGCCATCCACCCCGTGTTCGCCGCGCAGCCGGAGCCTGGCGCAGCCCCCGGGGACGAACCGCCGGCAATCGGCCGGCAGGACGACGAAGGTCACGGCCCGATGCCATGGCACGGCCAGCGTTGGGCGATGCGGCACGGCCCCGAGGACTTCGGTCCGCGCCGCATGGGTCCGCCGCCGGAATTCCTTGCCGCCCGGCTTGCGGCGCTCGAAACCCGGATCGGCATCCGCTCCGAACAGCTTGACGCCTGGCGCGACTACACCAGCGCGCTGCAAGCGGTGCTGGCGCCGCCGCAGCGGCCCGATTTCGGCCCACCCGGCCGGGGGCCTGACGATGCTGTCGGCGGCAAGCCGGATCAGGCAAAGCGCGATCCGTTCGCCTTCCAGGAAAAGCTGGCCGACGAGGTGACCAAGCGCGCCGCCTCGGCCGCCAAGCTCAAGGACGCCATCACCGTGTTGCGGGCCAAGCTGACGCCCGAACAGCTCGAAATACTCGCTTCGGCGGATCGGCCGCACGGCCCGCCCCCCGGTCCATGGGGTGATCCGCCGGATGCAGCCGGCCCCGGAGGTCTGCCTGATCACGGCGGACAGCTCCCTCCACCCCTACCCCGGAGTGGCGAGCAACTCTGACCGGCTGCGCCGGCTGGCCCCCTGACCCACCCGTTCAAGGGCCGGCCGGTACTTTTGGCGTGCTGGCGGACGCGTCTGCCAGCACGCATGGAGCGCATTATGATGTGGGAAGCCTTGATGATGCTGCGGCTGCTTGCCTCCCTGGGCTTGCCCCTGACGATCCGCCCTAGCGCCGGCGCCGTGCGGCGGATCCTGTCGAAGCAGGCGCTGCAGGGGCCATCCGGCTGAGCTTCGCCGCTTACCGCCTGTCGCTTCCGGTCTCGCGTTCGAACACCGAAAACCACCAGCAGAAGATCGCATAAATCAGGCTTTTCATGGCGGAATCCTCGTCCCAATCGACCGCGCCGAAGAATCATGTCGGCGCCCGGCAAGACACTTGGCTTATTGCCTTGGATCGGCATACTGCGCCCATGCCTTTGGGTGATGCACTCGACCCCGTTGTCGAGTGCCTTCCGGCTGCGAAGAAGGAGCGAGACATGAGCCGCTTCGACGCATTGCTTGACCAGGCTCGGTCGGCTGTCGCGGTCGCCGCAGCTGACGGCGATTTCCCCCGCCCCTCGGTGCTTTTCCAAGGCTTGTTCTACCGGCGTGCGACCCTCGATAGCATGGCATTGCGCCTGCGTCGGTCATCGGGCCGCCACATCAACTCCAGCGAAAGATGATCCGGCCCATGCGCATTCCAATAAGCCAGCCTTTCCTGATGACACGCCGCCAAACGACCTTGGCGGTATTGTGCGCCACGCTTTTCCTGGCCGCCTGCTCGCAGGAAAAGAGCCAGGTGCCGGCCGGCATGGGTGGCGTCGGCAGGCCCGAGGTCGGCGTCGTCACGCTGCATCCCCAGTCGGTCGCGATCACCGCCGAGCTGCCGGGCCGAACGGCAGCCTCCCTTATCGCCGAGGTGCGCCCGCAGGTCGACGGCATCATCCAGCAGCGGCTGTTCCAGGAAGGCGCCGAGGTGGTGGCGGGACAACCGCTCTACCTCATCGATCCGGCGAGCTATCAGGCCGCCTACGACAGCGCCGTCGCCGCGCAGCAGAAGGCGGAAGCCGCGGTGCCCACCGCGCAGGCGAAGTTCGACCGCTATTCCGGGCTGCTGAAGCAGAATGTGGTCTCGAAGCAGGATTACGACGATGCCGCCGCGACGCTGGCGCAGGCCCAGGCCGATGTCGCATCGGCCAAGGCCAGCGTCGAGACCGCGAAGATCAGCCTCAACCGCACCTCGATCACCGCGCCGATCGCCGGCCGGATCGACAAATCGACATTGACGCCGGGCGCGCTGGTCACGGCCAACCAGGAAACGGTGCTGACCACCATTCGCTCGCTCGACCCGATCAATGTCGACGTGACGCAGTCCAGCACCAACCTGCTCAACCTGCGCCAGGCGATCAACGAAGGCCGGCTGAAATTCAGCGGGGCCAATGTCAGCGTCAAGCTCAAGCTCGACAACGGCACCATATACGCGCAGAACGGCAAGCTGGAATTCGCCGGCGCCAACGTCGACCAGTCCACCGGCACCTTTGCGCTCAGAGCCCAGTTCCCCAATCCCGACCGCCTGCTCCTGCCCGGCATGTATGTGCGCGCCATCGTCGAGGAAGGCGTCGCGCAAAACAGCTTCCTGGTGCCGCAGCGCGGCGTCACCCGCGACCCCAAGGGCCAGGCGACGGCCATGGTGGTCAATGCCCAGGGCAAGGTCGAGCAGCGCACGCTGAGCGTGCGCAACAGCGTCGGCAACAATTGGTTGGTGGATTCCGGTGTCGGCGACGGCGACCGCGTCATCGTCGAGGGCTTGCAGTTGGTGCGCGCCGGCGGCGACGCGGCAGCGGTCGAGGTGACCATCGACGAAACGACCGGAGAGATCAAGGACCGCGAGCAGAGCTCCGCCTCGGCCGCGCCGGCTGGCGGCAATGCCGCCGGCGCCGCAAAGCAGCCCGCCTCTGGCGCAACCGGGAACTGAGCGATGTCGGCTTTCTTCATCAACCGGCCGATCTTCGCCTGGGTGATCGCCATCGTGATCATGCTGGGCGGGCTGCTCGCGCTGCGAACGCTGCCGATCTCGCAATATCCGCAAATCGCGCCCACCACAGTCAACATCAGCGCCAGCTATCCCGGCGCCGACGCCCAGACGGTGGAGAACTCGGTGACCAAGGTCATCGAGCAGGGCATGACCGGCATCGACAATCTCGATTACATGACGGCGACGTCGACCTCGACCGGCCAGGCCTCGATCACGCTGACCTTCACCAGCGCCGCCAATCCCGACACCGCGCAGGTGCAGACGCAGAACAAGCTGCAGCTCGTGCAGTCGCAGCTGCCGCAGGTCGTCCAGAGCAACGGCATCACCGTCTCCAAATCCTCGACCGGCTTCCTGATGGTCATCGGCTTCGTCTCCACCGACGGCAAGATGAACTCGACCGACCTTGCCGACTATGTCGACAGCACTGTCAACGACACGCTGAAGCGCGTCGAAGGTGTCGGCTCGACGCAGCTCTTCGGCTCCGGTTATGCCATGCGCATCTGGCTCGACCCCGACAAATTGGCGCAATACGCGCTGATGCCGAGCGATGTCGCCACCGCGATCGAGGCGCAGAACACGCAGGTTTCGGCCGGCCAGCTCGGCGGCCTGCCGGCGCGCAAGGGCCAGCAGCTCAACGCCACTGTGACGGCCAGGAGCCGGCTGCAGACCGCCGAACAGTTCCGCAACATCATCCTCAAGAGCAACACCGACGGCTCGCTGGTGCGGCTGAACGATGTCGCCAAGGTCGAGATCGGCGCCGAAAGCTACACCACCCAGGCCCACTACAACGGCAAGCCGTCCGCCGGTGTCGCGGTCAACCTCGCGACCGGCGCCAATGCCATCAGCACCGCCGAGGCGGTGCGCGCGACCATCAACCGCCTGAGCTCGACCTTCCCGCAAGGCGTCGAGGTCGTCTACCCATACGACACTTCGCCCTTCGTGCGCCTGTCGATCGAGGAAGTGGTGAAGACGCTCGCCGAAGCGATCGTGCTGGTGTTCCTGGTGATGCTGCTTTTCCTGCAGAACCTGCGCGCCACCATCATCCCGACGATCGCGGTGCCGGTCGTGCTGCTCGGCACATTCGGCGTGCTCTCCTTCTTCGGTTATTCGATCAACACCCTCACCATGTTCGCCATGGTTCTGGCCATCGGCCTGCTCGTCGACGACGCCATCGTCGTGGTCGAGAATGTCGAACGCGTCATGCATGAGGAAGGCCTGCCGCCGAAAGAGGCGACGCGCAAATCGATGAACGAGATCACCGGCGCGCTGATCGGCATCGCCACGGTGCTGTCGGCCGTGTTCGTGCCGATGGCCTTCTTCGGCGGCTCCACCGGCATCATCTACCGACAATTCTCCGTCACCATCGTCTCGGCCATGGTGCTCTCGGTGCTGGTGGCACTTGTTCTGACGCCGGCGCTCTGCGCCACCATCCTGCGCGCGCCAAAGGACCATGCGACGCAGAGGGGCCCCTTCGGCTGGTTCAACCGCCTCTTCGACCGCGGCACGATCGCCTACCGCGACGGCTCGCACGGCATCATCAACCGGTCGTGGCGCTTCCTTGCCGTGTTCCTGGCGATCGTCATCGCCATGGGCTGGATGTTCGCCCGCCTGCCGAGCTCGTTCCTGCCGGACGAGGACCAGGGCATCCTCATCACCAGCGCATCGCTGCCGGTCGGCGCGACGCAGGACCGCACCGAGCGCGTGCTCGCCAAGGTGACCGACCATTATCTCAACGAAGAGAAGGAGGCGGTGGAAGGCGTGTTCACCGCTTCCGGCTTCGGCTTCGGCGGCGCCGGGCAGAATGTCGGCATCGCCTTTGTGCGGCTGAAGGATTTCGCTCAGCGCAAGACGCCGGCGCTCGCCGCGTCGGCGGTGGCAGGCCGCGCCATGGGCGCCTTCTCCAAGATCAGGGACGCCCAGGTCTTCGCCCTCGCCCCGCCCGCCATCCAGGGTTTCGGCAACACCAACGGCTTCGATTTCTACCTGCAGGACGTCAATGGCGCCGGCCATGAGGCGCTGATCCAGACGCGCAACCAGCTTCTGGGCTTGGCCGCGAAGAGCACGCTGCTCGCCAACACCCGGCCCAACGGCCAGGAGGACCAGCCGCAATTCTCGGTCGACATCGACCAGGAAAAGGCCAGCGCGCTCGGCATCGGTCTCGCCGACATCAACAACACGCTGTCGACCGCCTGGGGCAGCGATTACGTCAACGACTTCATAGATCGCGGGCGGGTGAAGCCGGTCTATCTGCAGTCGGACCCGGATTTCCGCATGCAGCCGGAAGATCTCGACAAATGGCAGGTCCGCAACTCGGGCGGCGCCATGGTGCCGTTCTCGGCCTTCGCCTCCAGCCACTGGACCTACGGATCGCCCCGCCTCGAACGCTACAACGGCTCGGCGGCAGTCGAGATCCAGGGCGCCGCGGCCGCCGGCCAAAGCTCGGGCGCGGCCATGGACGAGATCGACAGGCTGGTCGCGCAACTGCCCGCCGGATATTCGCATGAATGGACCGGGCTCTCGCACCAGGAGCGGCTTTCCGGCAACCAGGCGATGTCGCTCTACGCGATTTCGGCGCTGGTCGTGTTCCTGTGCCTCGCCGCGCTCTATGAGAGCTGGTCGATCCCGTTCGCCGTCATGCTGTCGGTGCCGATCGGCATATTCGGCGCGCTGGCTGCGGCCACTCTCTTCGGCCAGACCAACGACGTCTATTTCAAGGTCGGTCTGCTCACCACGATCGGCCTCGCGGCCAAGAACGCCATCCTCATCGTCGAGTTCGCCATCGAGCGGCAGTCTGCCGGCATGGGGCTGGTCGAAGCGACGTTGGAAGCGGCGCGACAACGCCTGCGGCCGATCCTGATGACGTCGCTCGCCTTCATCCTCGGCGTCACGCCGCTTGCGATCG
>NZ_RZTO01000639.1:0-3647 GCF_003997225.1 Mesorhizobium sp. M2C.T.Ca.TU.002.02.1.1 | reverse complement strand
GAAAAGAGAATGGCCGCGAGAAAAGGAACCGCCAACCGCTATTACAGCGGCCCGCCCAGCGATCATTTCGACGGGACCTTGTTCTTGAACCCCGGCGGCAAACCGCCCGGGCGCTTCAGCGATCTTCTCAAATGGCAATTCGGCGGCAAGCGGGCGAAGTGGCCGGCCGCCTGGCCAAGCCCCCATCCGCCGGCAAAACCGGACGGACGGCTGGATGGCGGCGCGCTCAGGCTCACCATGGTCGGCCACGCCTCGCTTCTCATTCAGACCGCCGGACTGAACATCCTGACCGATCCGGTCTGGTCGGGGCGTGCTTCGCCTTTTTCCTTCGCCGGCCCGAGAAGGGTCAATGCGCCGGGCATCGCCTTTGCCGACCTGCCACCGATCGACCTGGTGCTGGTCAGTCACAATCACTACGATCATCTCGACCTCGCCACGCTGAAGCGACTGAAGGAAAGCCACGACCCGCTGGTGATCACGCCGCTCGGCAACGACGCCGTGATCGGCCGCGCCGTGCCCGGCATGCGGCTCGGCGTGCATGACTGGGGCGACAGGATCGATTTCGGCGCGGCCGCCATCCATGTCGAGCCGGCGCATCACTGGTCGGCGCGCGGCGGACGTGACCGCCGCATGGCGCTTTGGGCGGGCTTTGTCATCGAGACGGAGGGCGGCAACATCTATTTCGCCGGCGATACCGGCTTCCATGACGGCATCAACTACCGGCTGATGGGAGAAAAGCATGGCGGCTTCCGCCTCGCCATCCTGCCGATCGGCGCCTATGAGCCGCGCTGGTTCATGGCACCGCAGCACCAGAACCCGCAAGAGGCCGTGCAGGGCATGAAGCTCTGCAACGCGGCTCACGCCGCCGGCTGTCACTGGGGCACCTTCCATCTCACCGACGAGCCGGTCGAGGAACCGGCCCGGAAACTGGCCGAGGCGCTGGAGGCTGAAGGCCTGCCGCCGGAGCGCTTCCGCGCCATGCGGCCCGGTGAAGTGTGGGATGTACCGCCCATCTGACAAGGAACCCAAACCGGCCAAACGCGTTGGTTTCGCGACGCAATTTCGCCGGAGCTTCCCATGATCAAGTGGATCATCATCCTTCTCATCATTGCCGCCGCCGCGAGCCTGCTCGGCATGCCGGCCTTGGCCGGTGCCGCTGCCATGGGCGCACGCGTGCTGATCGGCATCGTGCTGATCCTTTTCCTGTTGCTTGTGCTCGGCGTCTTCGCCGTCACATAAGACTCGGCTGGACTGGTAATTCCGGGCCGTTTCAGCCATATAGCGGCCAAATGGAACTGGAATGACCGGTTAGATGGCAGGCACCGCCCCCTTCGCCAAGATGAACGGCATCGGCAACGAGATCATCGTTGCCGACATGCGCGGTCGTGCCGACAAGGTGACGGCGGAAGCGGCGATCGCCCTCAACGCCGGCGCCGCGACCAAGTTCGACCAGATCATGGCGATCCATGACGCGCGTACGCCGGGCACTGCCTATTACATCGACATCCTGAATTCCGACGGCACCGGCGCGCAGGCCTGCGGCAACGGCACGCGCTGCGTCGTCCAGGCTCTGGCCGCCGAGACCGGCCAGAAGAGCTTCACCTTCGAGACCCGCGCCGGCATCCTGAATGCCGAGGAGCATGCCGACGGCTCGATCTCCGTCGACATGGGCAAGCCGCGCTTCGGCTGGCAGGAGATCCCGCTGGCGGAAGAGTTCCGCGACACCCGCATGATCGAACTGCAGATCGGCCCGATCGACGCACCGGTGCTGCATTCGCCATCGGCGGTGTCGATGGGCAACCCGCACGCGATCTTCTGGGTCGACAACGACGTCTGGTCCTATGAGCTCGACCGCTTCGGTCCGCTGCTCGAAAACCATCCGATCTTCCCCGAGCGCGCCAACATCACCATCGCCCAGGTGACGTCGCCCGAGACCATGATCATCCGCACCTGGGAGCGCGGCGCCGGCCTCACCAAGGCCTGCGGCTCGGCCGCATGTGCCGCCGTGGTGGCGGCCGCCCGCACCAAGCGCACCGGCCGCAGCGTTTCGCTGCTGACGCCCGGCGGCGGGGAATTGCATGTTTTGTGGCGCGAGGATGATCACGTCATCCTGACGGGTGCCGCCGAATGGGAGTTTTCCGGCAGCTTCGATCCCTCGACCGGCGCCTGGGCCCGCGACACCGAAAGCGCCGCCTGATGTCCGCCCCTGAAAAAGGCGCGGCCCAGGCCCCCGCCGGCAAGGGCATCGACGTCGTCACCTTCGGCTGCCGCCTCAACACCTATGAATCGGAGGTGATGCGCCGCGAGGCCGAGAGCGCCGGCCTCGGCGCGCTGCAAGGCGGCGCCGTCATCTTCAACACTTGCGCCGTGACCGCCGAGGCAGTGCGCCAGGCCAAGCAGGCGATCCGCAAGGCGCGCCGCGAGAACCCTTCAGCCCGCATCATCGTCACCGGCTGCGCGGCGCAGTCCGAGCCGCAGAATTTCGCCGCCATGGACGAGGTCGACCTCGTGCTCGGCAATGAGGAGAAACTCAAGGCCAACTCCTATCGCGCGCTGCCCGATTTCGGCGTCAACGACACCGAGAAGGCGCGCGTCAACGACATCTTTTCGGTGCGCGAGACGGCAGGCCATATGGTCGACGCCATCGAGGGCCGGGCGCGCGCCTTCGTGCAGGTGCAGAATGGCTGCGACCACCGCTGCACCTTCTGCATCATCCCCTATGGCCGCGGCAATTCGCGCTCCGTGCCGATGGGCGCGGTGGTGGAGCAGGTCAAGCGCCTCGCCGGCAACGGCTATGCCGAGATCGTGCTCTCCGGCGTCGACATGACCAGCTTCGGCGCCGACCTGCCGGGCAGCCCGAAGCTTGGAAAACTGGTGAAGACCATTCTCAGGCAAGTGCCCGACGTGAAGCGGCTGCGGCTGTCATCGATCGATTCCATCGAGGCCGACGACGACCTGCTTGACGCCATCGCCACCGAGCCCAGGCTGATGCCGCATCTGCATCTGTCGCTGCAGTCGGGCGACGACATGATCCTGAAGCGCATGAAGCGTCGCCACAGCAGAGACCAGTCGATCCGCTTCTGCGAGGATGTGCGCAAGCTGCGCCCCGGTATCGTCTTCGGCGCCGACATCATCGCCGGATTCCCGACCGAGACCGAGGCGATGTTCGAGAATTCGGAGAAAATTGTCGACGAGTGCGGGCTGACGCATCTCCACGTCTTCCCGTTCTCGCCTCGCGAGGGCACGCCCGCCGCGCGCATGCCGCAGGTCCGCCGCGAGGTGGTGAAGGCGCGCGCCGCAAGGCTGCGCGCCGCCGGCGAGGCCGCCTATCGCCGTCATTTGTCATCGCTTGCCGGCACGCGGCAGTCGATCTTGATCGAGCGCGACGGGCTCGGCCGCACCGAAGGCTTCACGCTGGCGGCGATCGACACCGGCGCGGCCGGCGAGATCGTCGACGCCGTGATCGCCGACCATGACGGCGCCCGACTGATTGCGGCGCCCTTTGCCGCGCAAGCCGCCTGAGAAACTGCGAGACGCATGGCTGGTTTTTTCAAGAAGATATTTTCGTTCGGCAAGAAAGAGGTCGTCGAGGAGCGCGCCGACGAAACGGCCCCGCTGCCGCCGATCAAATGGGATCAGTTGGACGC
>NZ_RZTO01000638.1:0-3679 GCF_003997225.1 Mesorhizobium sp. M2C.T.Ca.TU.002.02.1.1 | reverse complement strand
GCAGGACCACGAGCTGGCCCTGAGCGACGCCGGCATCCTTCGCGTAGCCGCCCTCGACGGCTCCCGCCATGACCGCGAGCTTGAGGTCGGAATTGTCCTTGAAGGTCGAATAGTCCTTCACCTTCTTCGGATTGCCCTTCTGCACGAGCATCGCCCCGCCGATGCCGTAGGACGGCTCGGAGAAGTTGATCTCGGCGCAGCGCTTGGGATTGATGAACATGCCGGCGGCGATGATGTCGAAGCGACCGGCCTTCAGGCCCGGAATGAGCGAGCCGAACTCGGTCAGCACGCCGTCGACCTGCTTGATGCCCATCTTGGCCAGCACCGCCTTGGCGACTTCCGGCGCCTCGCCGGTCAGCTTGCCGTCGGGCGTGGCGTATCCGAACGGCGCCTCGTTGGCGAAGCCGACCCGGATATAGCCGTCCTTCTTGGCGCGCTCCAGCGTGGTCTCGGCCAGCGCCGCTCCGGTGCCGGACAGCATGACAAGGCCCGCGCCGAGTCCAAGCGCGGTGCGGCGCGAAATTCTGATCGTCATCATCTTGCTCCCATTTTTGCGAAACCGCCGCCTAACCGACCCCTTTTTTCGGCATTGAGCAGCTTGAACGTATGGTTGCAGATTTTTCGTCGCGTTTCAATAGATGTGCACATCAATGATCCTTAGAAAACGAAAAATCCTTGACAAGCCTGAAATCAGAGATCGATATTGGCGATAGTTGTACACAACTTGCCTCAAGCAAAGGTGGGCAGAAATGAAGCTGCGGGGCAACGCATCCGGAGGGGAAAACATGCTGGACAAAAGCAGCGGCGAAGCGATCGCGCCCTATTTCGAGAGCGAGGAATTCGACCGGCGCCGCGACGCCGTCCGCCACGCCATGACGGGGCGGGGGATCGACACGCTGCTCGTCTCGGCGCCGGAGAACATCTTCTATCTGACCGGCCTCGATCACTGGGGCTATTTCGCGCCGCATATCCTGGTCGTTCCGGCCGACGGCGAAATGATCCTTTTGACGCGCGCGATGGAAAAGGTGACCATTGCCAACCAGGTCAGGAACGCGCGCTTCGAAGGGCACCATGACGGCGAGACGGTCGCCGACCTTTTGGGGCGTGTGCTTCCCGGCAGGCTCGGCTCCGTCGGCATCGAGTCGTGGTCGTCCGGCCTGCCGCATGGGCTTGCCGAGGCGCTGAAGGAACGCCTGAGCGCCGGGCGCTGGGTCGACGCCTCCGGCATCATCGACGACATCCGCATGGTCAAGAGCCCGGCCGAGCAGGCCTTGATGCGGGCGACCGCGAGAGTATCCGACGCCGGCGCGCAGGCCGCGATCGAAGCGATCGCGGAGGGTGCGAGCGAGCGCCACGTCGCGGCGGAAGCCGAGCGTGCCATGATCGAGGCGGGCGGCACGTTTCCCGGCTTCGGTCCGTTCATTCGCTCCACCCGGCGGCTCGGCGAGGAGCATACGACCTGGACGAGCGACCGGTTCGCTGCCGGCGATGCGGTCTTCCTCGAATTGACCGGCTGCGTCGCCCGCTACCACGCGCCTCTCGGCCGCCTGATCCATGTCGGCCACGCCGCGAAGGAGACCTATGAGATGGCCGCGCTGACGGCCGACGCCTTTGCGGCGGTGGTCGGCGCGATGCGGGAGGGCGTCCTCTTCCGTGATGTCTATGCGGCCTGGCAGGGCGTGGTCGACCATGCCGGCCTTTCGCATTACCGCCGGCATCATTGCGGCTATGTCGTCGGCATCGGCCTGCCGCCGAGCTGGACCGGCGGCAACAAGGTGACGGGCCTGCGCCGCGACAGCGACATCGTGCTCAAGACCGGCATGAGCTTCCACGTGCTCTCCTGGCTGATGGGTACCGGCCGTGGCGATTTCTTCATGTCCAACGCGGTGCTTCTTGGTCCCTCGGGCGCGGAGGTGCTGACCAGGACGCCCTCGGGCGTGACCGTGCGCTGAGGACATTGGCGATGCAGTTCGGCAAGAACAATACGCCGTTCGACAAGGAGGAGTTCGCCGCCAGGCTGGCGAAGACCAAGGCGCGCATGGCGCGAGCCGGGCTCGACGCGCTCTATGTGTCGGAGCCCGCCAACCTCAATTACCTCACCGGCTATGACGGCTGGTCCTTCTATGTCCACCAAGGCGTGCTTGTCGCGCAGGATGCAGCGCTTCCGGTCTGGATCGGACGCGGCCAGGACGTCAACGGCGCGAGGCTGACGACGATCCTGCCGCAGGAAAACATCGTCGGCTATTCCGACGACCATGTGCAATCTCAGGCGAAGCACCCGCTGCAGGCGGTGGCGCGCGTGATCCGCGAGCGCGGCCTCGAGCGCGCAACGATCGGCATCGAAGCGGATTCCTTCTATTTCACCGCGAAGTCGATTGACGTGCTGAAGGCGGAACTGCCGAACGCCCGCTTCGTCGATGCCGGCACGCTGGTCAACTGGGTCCGCGCGGTGAAGTCGGACGCCGAGATCGGGCTGATGCAACAGGCGGCGCGCATCGCCGAAAAGACGATGGCGCGGGCGATCGAGGTGATCGGCCCCGGTGTCCGCCAATGCGATGCCGCCGCCGAAATTCTCGCTACCGCCACGCATGGAACGGAGGCCTTTGGCGGCGACTACGCCGCGATCGCGCCATTGATGCCGACCGGCGTCGGCACCTCCTGTCCACATCTGACCTGGCGCGATGCCCCGTTCGCCGCGCCGGCCGGCACGACGGTCGAGATCGCCGGGGTCAGGCACCACTATCATGTGCCGCTGACGCGTACGGTCTATCTTGGCCAGCCGCCGCAAAAGATGCGCAAGGCCGCGGACGTGGTCGTCGAGGGACTCGAAGCGGCGCTCGGCGTGGCGAAGCCCGGCGCCGGTTCGCGTGACGTGCACGCCGCATGGACCAAGGCCATCGAGCGGCATGGCTTCTTCAAGGATTCGCGCTGCGGCTATTCGATCGGCCTCGGCTATCCGCCGGACTGGGGCGAGCGGACCATCTCGCTCCGCTCGATCGACGAGACGGTGCTGGAGCCGAACATGACGATCCACTTCATGCCGGGTCTGTGGCTGGACGATTGGGGCATCGCCATTTCGGAATCGATCCGCATCACCGAGACCGGCGTCGAAGCCTTCTGCGATTTCCCGCGCCGTCTCTTCGTCAAATAGAACCCAAGAAGCTTCCGATGCGCCGCTATTCGGCCCTTTCCATTCTCGCCAACGGGCTTGCCGGCCACAGGCACTGGCAGCGCGCCTGGCGCGCGCCGGAGCCGAAGCGCTCCTATGACGTCGTCATCATCGGCGGTGGCGGCCACGGGCTGGCGACGGCCTTCTATCTCGCCGAGAACCACGGCATCCGCAATGTCGCGGTGATTGAGAAAGGCTATGTCGGCGGCGGCAATGTCGGCCGCAACACGACGGTCATCCGCTCGAACTATCTGCTCGACGGCAATACCCAGTTCTACGAATTCTCGATGAAGCTGTGGGAGGGTCTGACGCATGAGCTGAACTTCAACGTCATGTTCTCGCAGCGGGGCCAGATCGTCACCGCCCACTCGGCCGACCAGCTCGACTTCTTCAGCTATCGGGCCAATGTCATGCGGCTGAACGGCATCGACGCCGAGATCCTGAGCCGTGACGACCTTCGCCGCTTGGTGCCCTATCTGGATTACTCCGACACGGCGCGCTTTCCGGTCC
>NZ_RZTO01000637.1:0-3680 GCF_003997225.1 Mesorhizobium sp. M2C.T.Ca.TU.002.02.1.1 | reverse complement strand
CCCTGACGCCGTCGGCCACGAATTGCACCGCCAGCGCCGCCAGGATGACGCCGAGCAACCTGGTCAGGATCGAGCGGCCGGTCTGGCCGAGGATGCGGTCGATGCGTTCCGACAGCACGAACACCAGATAGGTGATGACGAGGCAGAGGAAGATGATGCCGACCAGCGCCGCCTGGGCGGCAAAGCCTTCGAAATGTCCCGACAACAGCACCGTCGCCGAAATCGCGCCGGGGCCGGCGATCAGCGGGATCGCCAGCGGGAAGGCGGCGATGTTGTGGATCATGTCCCTGGTGATGGCGACGTCGCCGATCTTCTCCTTGCGGTCCTGGCGGCGCTCGAACACCATTTCGAAGGCGATGAAGAAGAGCAGAAAGCCGCCGGCCACCCGAAAGGCCGGCAGCGTGATGCCGAACACCGACAGGATCGAGGCGCCGGCAATCGCAAACAGCGCCATCACCAGGAAGCCGATCACCGAGGCGCGTACCGAGACCTGCTGGCGTTCCTCGCGGTTCATGCCGCGCGTCACGGCGAGGAAGAGCGGCGCCAGCCCCGGCGGGTCGATGGTCACCAGGATGGTGACGAAGGCGTTGAACAGGCTGTCGAAACTCGGCATCGCTGGTTCCCCTCCCGCCGGGCGAAGCCCAGCCTCCGCAATTGGTAGAGCAAAGCCCGGGTGCTGGAAAGCGGAAGGAAATGGTGCGCGCGAAGCTGTGAAAGCAGGCAGGACAGCGCCCCCCTCTGTCCTGCCGGACATCTTCCCCACAAGGGGGGAGATTGGATGTCGCATCGGCCTTCGCCAATCACCGGCGTGCAGGAGGGGGCGCCATCGCTGAAACTGCCAATCTCCCCCCAAGTGGGGGAGATGCCCGGCAGGGCAGAGGGGGGCGCGAAGGATCGCTACGGCTCTTGTTTTGTACCGCTGCGATCTTCGGTAGTCATCAAGCTCTTACCCACCCGCCGCGCCAGGAATTCGACCTCCATCCGCCAGGTCGAGCCGCCGTCCTGCGAACGCTCGCCGAGCCAGCGGAACGAGTTTTCGGTGATGCGCGAAAAGCTCCAGCGCACCGAGGCACCGGTGCCGTCGGCGCCGATCTGGACGATCGTGTCGCCCTCGGCGCGGCCGAGCTGCCGGCTGTAATACTGGTTGCGCGGATCGCTCCAGAAGATGTGCCAGGCATCGGCGGCGGGATCGTAGACGCGCAATGTCGTGCCATAGAAGGTCCATGGCCCGAGCGACGGGGAGGGGCTGGCGTCTCGGGCGGGCAGGATCCAGACGTCCTGCACGGCCCTGCCTTCCAGAACCCAGCCGAAATGCACCTCGCCGCGCCCGGTGAGCCTTGTGCCATCCTCGAGGATGCGGGTGGCGTCGAATGTCCAGGCGCCGATAAAGCGGCCGTAGAGCTTCAGCTTTTCGGCGAGGTCTGGTTTGGGCCCGTCGCTGTGCAGGGCTTCGGCAAAGGAATCGGTCATTGTTGCTGCCTCGTTTGTCAGGAGAGGGCGAGCAATAGGGGCACGGCAGGGTTCGTCGCTTGGGAAAAATTGCTATCTTCGGGCATGACGACCGCGCAGAAAACTCTGGCTTCCGGGCCCGGCTGGCAGGTGTCCGACGTGGTCTGCACGGCGGCCGCCGGCGACAGGCCATTCGAGGAAGAGCATCGCGGATTCTGCGTCGCTGCGGTGACCAGGGGCGCGTTCCGCTATCGCACGCGCCAGGGCACGGCGATGCTGGCGCCGGGCGCCATCCTGCTCGGCAATCCCGGCGCCTGCTACGAATGCGGGCATGAGCACGGCGCCGGTGACCGCTGCCTCTCCTTCCATTTCTCGCAGGCCTATCTGGAGCGCGTCCTGGTCGACTTGCCGGGTGTGAAACGGCTCGGCTTCGCCGATCCGCGTCTGCCGCCCTTGCCGGCGCTGGCGCCTCTGCTCGCCGAGGCGGAAGCGGCGCGGGTAACGGGCGACGGCGACGCATTCGAGGAACTCGGCCTGCGCATGGCCGGCGCGGTGGTTGCGGCCGCGACCGGTTCTTCCAGGGCCGCCCGGACGCCCAGCCGCCGCGACCAGAAACGCGTTGCCGAAGCGGTGCGGCTGATCGAGCTCAACGCCGATCGACCCTTGTCGCTGACCGAGCTCGCCGACGGCGCGGCGACCAGCCCGTATCATTTCCTGCGCATTTTCCGGCACGTCGCCGGCATGACGCCCTATCAGTTCCTGCTGAGGACGAGGATGCACCGCGCCGCGGTGCGCCTGCGCGCGTCGGACGCCGCGATCTCGACGATCGCCTTCGATACTGGCTTCAACGACCTGTCGACTTTCAACCGCCGGTTCCGGCGCGAAATGGGGGAGGCGCCCAGCGCGTACCGGGCCAAGCGGACCGGCGCCGGATAGGTTTGCACTCAATCGTCCGTCGGACCGCACCAGCCGGGCAGGTAATCCGCATCCTTGCCTTTGGCCAGAACCAGTGCCTGCTTCATCGCCTTGTCGAAGTTCTTCGCAACCGCATCCTTATCGATTCGCCGGCGCAGGAAATCCGCCCAGATGAATTCGCTGAACGGCGTCGTGTCCTTGGCGTAGCCGCCCAGCCGGCGCAGCCCGCCCGCCATGCTCCGGTAAGGATCATCGACCAGCTCGCCGATGGTCTTTGGAATGGCCGAGTAATCACGGCGCCGGCCGTTCTCGTCGAAGGGGTGCATCCAACCGCGATTGTCCAGCACGAAGAAAAAGGCGTCCTTGTCGAGCGCGGACAGGTCGCTGATCACCGTCACCAGCACGTCCTTGACGCCCTCCTCGAGCAGGGCGCGGGCAAGATGATGGTGATCGGTGACGTAGTTGCGGTTTTTCGGACCGAGCACCACCGGCACCATGTGCCTGCCGAGAAAGACGCCGGTCTTCTTCCTGGCGTCCTGCGCCCGGATCATCTGGCGCTTCAACGCAACTTCCCTCATGCCGACCGTGATCTGCGTCGGCCTCAATTCCTCGACCGGGACCGGGGTGACTATGGGTTCTCGGGGGTCGATCATGGCATGCCATCCTGTTTCTTAAGCTGTGGTTTGCCCGGACCAAGTTTCTTGATCGCCGCGTCGACGCTGTGGAATATGCGCTCAGCGCCGACGATGTCAGCGATGCCGAACCGCTTGAGCGCGGCCTGGGCGCGCAGCGATTCCATGCGCGCGATAGCAAAGACCGCGCCTTTGTCGCGACAATGGCGGATGGTGTCGATCAGCGCCTGGGCGGCGGTATAGTCGATCTCGACGATGTTGCTGGCTTCCAGCACCACCAACTGCACGTCCTCGCTGGCGTCGATCAGGTCGCTCAAGCCGCGCTTGAACCGGTCGGCGTTGACGAAGGAAAGCGGCGCCTGGAACGCCGCCACGAGCACGCCGGAGCGCTGCTCGCCCGCGCTGGAACCGCTCGGCGGCCACCAGACCGACGTGCCCGGCACCTGTGCCAGCTCGATCGGCTCCGTGCGCGTCGAGCCCCAGATGCCGTGCAGCAACGACAGGCCGATGCCGATCGCGACGCCGGTTTCAATCGGCAGGACGACGATGGCGACCATGGTGATCAGGATCAGCGCGAACTCGACCGGCGCTTGGCGGTAGACGTTTGCGGCCACCCTCCAGCGCAGGATGCGCTGGGCCACATACATCAGCACGCCGGCCAGCGCCGCCTGCGGCACATCGGCG
>NZ_RZTO01000636.1:0-3687 GCF_003997225.1 Mesorhizobium sp. M2C.T.Ca.TU.002.02.1.1 | reverse complement strand
GCATCACCATGCGCATGGAGGAGCGGCTGCGCCTGCTCGACATCGCCGAGACCGCCAATTCATGGGTGATCGAGGACGATTTCGACGGCGAATACCGTTTTCAAGGGAGGCCCGTGCCGGCGATCCAGAGCATGGACCGCTCCGGCCGCGTCATCTATGTCGGCACCTTCGCCAAGCTCCTGTTCCCGGCGCTGCGCCTCGGCTTCATGGTTCTGCCGCCGGAGCTCGCCGGCCGCATCGTCAACGCGCTCTCCACCACCGGCCAGTTCGCGCCGCTGCTGCTGCAGGCCGCCTTGGCCGATTTCATCACCGAAGGCCATATGAGCCGGCATCTCAAACGCATGCGCCGCATCTACGCCCAGCGCCGCCAGCTCTTCCGCGACATCGTCACCGAGCGCCTGCGCGACGAGATCACGCTGTCCCCCGCCGAAGCCGGCATCCAGGTGGTGGGCTATCTGAGGGACGGCATCGACGACATCAAGGTCAGCCAGGCCGCGGCCAAGAGGGCGATCAACGTCTCGCCGCTGTCGAAATACTTCCAGAACACGGCCCCGACCCAGGGGCTGGTGCTGGGCTACGCTGCGTGTGACGCCGCGCAGACGCGGGACGGGGTGGAGAGATTGGCGGCGGCGATAGGGGAGATGCTGGGGTGAGGAACAGTGGCGCCAACGAATGGCGCACCCGACAAGAGACGCCGCAACTCACCAAAGCGCATGAAAAACAGGTGTTCTAGGCAGTCCCAAAGGAAAATGCGGGGTCACCAATCAGAGGGTTACCTTGCGAGGGCGCGGCGCTGACCTTCCGCCCTTGGGGTACGGATGGGACCCGTTCAAATTTCTAGGGCCACTCTCTCCTCGACGTAGCGCGAGCCCAGCGGCGAAATCTGTGCGGTGTCGGCCTTGGTGTCGAAGTGCAAGAGGTGCTCGCGGTGAGCGTCCTTGAGGACCGTTGCCCGATAGCGCGAAGAGTTGCCGTACTCGACCGATGCGAGCAAGCTCTTAACATCTAAGGGACCGGGCACGCCGTAGAGAACCGCCAACGTCTTGTCCTTGGCAGTGAGTGGTGCGAGCACCCTCGTTATGCCACCTACGCGCCAAAGGATTGGCAGACTCCTCTCAGTCAAACTCTCGACCACCTGAGTGGCCTCTTCTGTGCTGGTGCCGTGAAAGATGCGAACTAGTTCCGCCATTACCCACTTGACCATCCCAAGAACCACCGAAGCATCCATGTGGTTGGGGTCCACGTCCGCACCGACGTGCCCCACGTTGCGGTTGTTCCTGATCTCGTAGAGAGCCAGGAGCATGCGGGGGATTTGAATGCGAACCGATCGCGGGAAGCTTGTGGCCTTCTCAAGGTCGCGGCAGGCATCAACCATGTTGGACGGCTTGTACGGTGTCGCGGCGAAGGCTCCGTCAACATGTCCCTTGAGGATCGAATAGACGATCTCGCACAGCTTGCCACCGTTAAGCTCTGCCGGTTCCCATCGGCTCTCTCGGTAGTGCTTGGCGAGCTTGTTGTACTCCTCAAGGAGCGGCCGCCTGAGACCCTCTGGTATGCCCGAGAAAGCGGCCTGCGATGTCGCTGTGGTCAAGACTTAACAGCCTTGGCCGGCGGAGGCAGATCGTGCTCGACAAAGTTCCTCCCATGGGGCGTCATCCGAATGTTGTCCATATCGGTGGTGATAATCGTCCCCTTTCGACTGGACGTAACCCGCAGGCTGGCCTTCACATCAGAGGGCTCACGCCATTCGGGTATCATTCGGAAGGCGGTCCCCACATGATCGGCGGTAACACCCGAGAGTTCGAGAATCTGTTCGAGGTAATAAACAGCAACGGCAAATCTGTCCTCATTACTCTGAGGAGCTTTGTCAGCCACGAACTCGAATATCGACTTCTTGCCCTCTGGCCGTAGATCAAGTTCGCGGAGGAACCTAAAGCTTTGGCCGCTTGCCGAGGAGGACTTCTTCTGCCTGGGCTTGGGCGAAGCGGGATTTTTGGACTTAACGCCCTCGATTGTCGTTCTGGCTGCCGGCTCTGCTTCCTGTCCTTCCGTGATCTCAGGTGCTTGTGCTGCATTCGCCAGTGTTGTTTGGGCGACTTTGAAGCCATAAGCGGCAAGAAGAGCATTGAATGCGGATTGCTGGATAGCTTCCGACTTAAATTCGTTCACTGCGGCAGCGATCTTTGGCATCCGAGCCAAAAGGCTGTCTAACTCCGCTTCCCCCACTGCGTTCCTCCTCGGGCACGTCACTTCTTTAAGTTTTGATCCAAATGTTGCCGGCTGCAAGGAAGAAGCAGCCCCATTCACAACTTTAGCCCGCGATTTCCGTTGAATTGCGTCGGCTTCAATGCCATCGGTTCTATTTGCGGGAGGTATGTCTTGCTGGACCCCCGGATGCTGTCGAGGGGGCAAACTAATTGGCATGAATGGCGAGGCCTTTCTTGAGTGCGTGGCAAAAATCGTCGGGAGGGAAACTGCTGAGCGGTATGCTAAGCGCTTCGGCGACCTCGATAAGCCTCACACTGAGACAATACTCGGGTATGAGGCACTGGCGTTCTACGTGTATTCGACCGGGGTCGCTTGGCATGACCATATAAACGGGTCTCTTTGGTCGGAAAATCCATCTCGCGAAGTTTTGCAGTTTGCCGGCGTTTTGAACCGTGCTCTTGGTAAACTGCCTCCCTATGTCCTCAATGATGGCTTATTATTTAGAGGCTACAAAACTCTTGACGCTGAGGCGTTTGCAGCCAGATATGAGGTGGGGCAGGTTGTGAGATTTCACGGCTTTACCAGCGCCGCCTTTCGCGAAGAGGACGCGTTTTATGGTAACGTGCTATTTACCATTAAAGCGCTTACTGCACGTCGAATCTGGTTCCTCGCCGCAGACTACGAGGAGAACGAAGTGCTGATCCCGGCTGGACAATCCTTTCAAATAGTCGACGTCACAGTCTCACACGGTCGAGCGGCAATATTTTTGGACGAACTGCCATGATTACTTCTGAACGGAAGCCCAAAGCGCAGTCAGCATTCTTAACACTAAAACGTGTCAAGGGTGCCGGATCGGAAAATGCTAAGCAGGTCCGGTCGCTCTCGGAGGCCGAAAAGGCAGCTGGCCGCAGGTTCCTCAGCATCGAAGTACCTACCGATCCCAAGTCGAGCCTTCACAAAAGGATGCAGTCGTCGCGCGGATAGGCTCGGCCGACTATTCACCTCTCCGCGCTTTGCGGCACTGGCTTGGCGGCAAGGTCCAGCGGGAGCCGCTTGCGAAACTCGCAGATGCCGGAGCTGCGTCGCTGCATGTAACTCAAAGCCTCCGCCTGTGTGGGACCCCTTTGTGTACAAGGCGGATTTGACTAAGGTTCTGAAATTTAATACCTTTTGGCATTTTCAATGGGCTAGGAGAAACCTGGCGCACCCGACAAGATTCGAACTTGTGACCTCTGCCTTCGGAGGGCAGCGCTCTATCCAGCTGAGCTACGGGTGCTTCCCGGTGAACCGGAAAACGAACCGGCCGGTGAGCCGGCCAGCCACGGCTTCTTAGCGGAAGCCGCTCCGCGCTTCAACGGGCAATTGGCATGGCGGCGGGCTGATGGGGGCGATTGTCTGGCTGATGGGCTGTCGGAGAGGGCGCTCCCCTCTCCGTCTCGGCTTCGCCGAGACACCTCTCCCCGCCTCTGGCGGGGCGAG
>NZ_RZTO01000635.1:0-3688 GCF_003997225.1 Mesorhizobium sp. M2C.T.Ca.TU.002.02.1.1 | reverse complement strand
GTCGATGTCGACGCCGTCGGCCTTGGCGATTTCGGCAAGCCCGGTAGCTATTTCGAACGCCAGCTTACGCGTTGGGCCGGCCAGTACCGGGCCTCCGAAACCGAAACCATAGCCGATATCGACAGGCTGATCGCGTGGCTCGAAACGCATATGCCGGCCGATGACGGCCGCGTTTCGCTTGTCCATGGCGACTACCGGCTGGACAACATGATGTTCGCGCCGGGCGCGCCAAAAGTCATCGCGGTGCTCGACTGGGAACTGTCGACGCTCGGCCACCCCTTCGCCGACCTCGCCTATCAATGCATGCAGTGGCGCCTGCCGCATGCCTCGGGTTTTCGCGGCCTCGGCGGTGTCGATCGCGCGGCCGCCGGCCTGCCTTCCGAGGAGGCCTATGTCACCGATTACTGCCGCAGGCGCGGCATCGAGAAGATCGACAACTGGACCTTTTTCCTGGCCTTTGCCTTCTTCCGGCTGGCGGCGATCTGCCAGGGCGTCTATCGCCGCGCGCTGGACGGCAATGCCTCAAATCCGGAAAAGGCGAAGACCTACGGCCAGGCGGTGAAGCTGATCGCGATCCTCGCGGCTGAGCTGATCGGCAGGAAGAACTCAAGAAAGGAAAGCTGAGCGATGGCCCGTTTCGATGGGATGACGGTACTGATCACCGGCGCGACCGGCGGCCTCGGCAGCGGCGCTGCAAAGGCCTTCGCCGCCGAAGGGGCGCGGCTGGTGCTCTCCGACCTCGACGAGGCTGCGCTCGGCAGCTTCGCCGCAGCGCTCGACGCCGAGACGGCTCACCTTGCCGGCAATATCGCCGACGAAAACCTCTCCGAGGATCTGGTGAAGCTTGCCGTGCAAAAGTTCGGCCGGCTCGACATCGCCGTCAACAATGCCGGCATCGTGCACAGCTTCGTGCGCCTGCCGCAGGTGGCATCGGACGAGGCGCGCCGCGTGGTCGAGGTCGACCTGCTCGGCGTCTTCTATGCCATGAAGCACCAGATTCCTCAGTTGGAGCGGCAATTCAAGGAAAGCGGCAAGGGCGGTGTCATCGTCAACATCGCCTCGGTCGCCGGCCTCTCCGGCGCGCCGAAGCTGTCGGTCTATGCCGCCGCCAAGCACGGCGTCGTCGGGCTGACGCGCTCGGCCGCCGTGGAATATGCCAGCAAGGGAATACGCATCAACGCGGTCTGCCCGGCCCACACCCGCACGGCAATGGTCGACGGCTTCGTGCGTTTCACGGGGGCGCCCGAAGCCGAAGCGCTTGCCGAGCTCACGCGCGGCGTGCCGATGAAGCGTGTCGGCGAGGTCGACGAGATCATCACCGGCATCCTTTTCCTTGCCGACCCTGGCAACTCGTTCATGACCGGCCACACGCTGGCGCTCGATGGCGGCATTGGCGCCATTTGAGCGTGCCGGGGGGAACGGCTACAGCAATTCCAGGAAAAGTGTGATCGGTTTTCCGTTCGGAATTGCGTAAAAACAAGAGCTAGAGCGTTTCGCCGTTTCCGTGAAAGGGGTGAAACGCTCTTGTGTCCGCAATCGTGTTGACCGAAGAGTTTGAGCGAACGTTGCGGAACCGGAACGCTCTCTTGTCCGTTCCCGTACAGCGTATATAATTTCGTCTGGCAACCAACCACAAAGGCAGCGGACATTGACGCTGAGCGTTCAGAAACGCCGCGAAAAACAGAAGGCGGAGCTTCGCTCGGAACTCGTCGCGGCGGCTCACAAGCTGGTGCAGGAAGAGGGCTATGAGGGCCTCACCATCCGTAAGCTCGCCAAGCGGGTCGGCTATGCGCCGATGTCGGTTTATTCCTATTTCGCCGACAAGCAGGACATCCTCTTCGCGCTCGCCGAGGACGCCTTCGAGACGCTCGCCCGCCGCATTGAGGAGCACTCCGCCGACGATCCGATCGAGGCGCTGCAGGCCGTGATGACTGAGTACGCGGCTTTCGGGCTCGGCAATCCCAACGAATACCGCACCGTCTTCATGACCGAGAAGACCAGGCTGCCCGAGGGGCGCAGCTATGAGGACATGGAAGAGGGCAACCCGGCCATGAAGGTGCTGATCAAACGCGTCGAGGCCTGCGTTGCCGCCGGCAGGCTCAAGGGCGACCCGCGCGCCATCGCGACCATGCTGTGGACCGTCGGCCATGGCACGATTTCGCTTCTGATCACCTTTCCTTTCTATCCTTTCGGCGACCCCGAGGCTTACGTGAAGCGCATGTGCAACTTCATGATGGCCTCGCTGTCGGAGCAGGACATCCCGCCGCTCACCGACACCCCGATCGACTGCTGATCCTCACAGCCGTTTTGCGCCACCGTCGGCTTGATTCGCGGCGACGGGTTCTTACGTTCAAGAAAAGTTGTCGTACACGTACAGATTCCGTCTTGAATTCCGTTTCCAGTCGCCGTATGTGTACGTTGTATCGTACATGTACGAAAAGAGATGACTGGAGACGGAAAATGAAGAAGACCATCCTCGCCCTCGCCGCCGTGCTGGCTTTCTCGGGCGCCGCTTTTGCCGGCACGAACCAGCCGGCCAAGCATGCCCCGGCCGCCTGCGTTCAGACCAACACCAATGTGGTTCTCGATTGCACCGCGACCGGTTCGGTCGAAAAGGCAGACGCCGCCAAGACCCAGACCAAGAGCCCGCGCCTCGGCATCGACGTCAGCCCGTGGTTCGTGCCCGGCCTGTAAGCACTATCGGCAGAACCGACGAAAACGGGCGGCACTTGGCCGCCCTTTTCGTTTGTCTGTGGCCTTGAGAGACCTGCCCAGGCCTACTTCTTGCGCGACTTCATTCCCGGCACGGCCTTGGCCTTGCCGGGCTTTGCCGGCCCGCCGGGGATGGAAGTGCTGGTAATCGATACCGGATCGCTGGCGGGAAAGGTATCTTCGAGGCCTTCCTCGAGTTCTTCCTCCTCGATCTCGTGGCGCTGCTCCTGCTCCAGCGAGCGGACTGCATCTGTCTTCTTGGACGACTTCGGCGCGGATTTGGACGGCATCGGCAATCTCCCTCGCTAAGCAGTTCCAGGAAAGTGCGTAGCGGTTTTCCGTCCGGAACTGCCTCAGAGCAATATTTTGAGTGATTGGGCGTTTTGTGAAACGCTCAATCGCTCGAGCCGCGGAAACGGCACGGACTGGCGATAGTTCCTTTGGAACCGACGCCGCGAAGATCAGTTCGCCGCGTCGCCTGCCGCTTCCGACAGAAGAGTAAAGACATAGTCCGAGAAGGAACGCCAGCATTCCACACGGAACGCGTCGGCCGCGGTGCGCAGCAGCACGATCTCGGACTTGCCGAGAATGGTGCGCGAGGCAGCCCCCACCGGGAAAGCCTCGAGCGACAGGTCTTGCGGACAACCCGAATTGACCGTCACCGCGGCCGCTGGTCCAGCGACAGAAATACCGGCATTGCGATGCGAGATGCCGACCGCCGAATGCAGCGCCGTCACCTTGGCGCAGTCGGCGAGCGGATCGTTGCCGGCCTCGTCGATGATCAGCCATTCGTCCGGCCCGAGCCACAGCGCCGTGCGCCCGTCCTTTGTCGCCGAGGTCTTCGGCTTTGCCGGCAGCGTCACGCCGAGCGCCTTGGAAAGCGCGGCAAGCGAAGCCTGCGGCGCGCGCAGCGAGACACGCTCGGCCGGCGGTAGCATCTCCACCTTCACGCCGGGCGCCGACAGCGTGCGGCCGG
>NZ_RZTO01000634.1:0-3692 GCF_003997225.1 Mesorhizobium sp. M2C.T.Ca.TU.002.02.1.1 | reverse complement strand
GTCCGACCCGCCGGCCGCGAATGCGCATCCGCTTTATGGCGCGCCCGACATGCCGCTGACCCTGCCGCGGCGCGGCGGCAAGGCGAGCGCGGCCAAGACGACCAAGGACCTGACCGAGCATGTCTGGGCCGGCGGCAACATCAAGCTGACGCTGAGCGTCACCGACGATGCCGGCCACACCGCGACCAGCGACACCAGGACGCTTGTCATGCCCGAGCGGCCCTTCGCCAATCCGCTGGCCCGCGCGGTGATCGAACAGCGTCGGTTGCTGGCGCTCGACACCAATGCCAAGCCGCGCGTCCTCGACCTGATGGATGCGATCACGCTGCGGCCCGAGGACACGTTCGACAACATGTCGAACTATCTCGCCATCATGAGCGCGCGGAGCCGGCTGAAACTCTCCGAGAGCGATGACCAGTTACGCAACGTTGTCTCCTATCTCTGGGAAATCGCGCTCGGCATCGAGGAAGGCAATCTGTCGGCTGCCGAGCGCCGGTTGCGCCAGGCGCAGCAGGCGTTGCAGGACGCCATCAAGAACGGCGCCAGCGATCAGGAGATCGAAAAGGCGATGAAGGAACTGCGCGAGGCGATGAACCAGTTCCTGCAGGAATTCGCCCAGCGCGCCCAGCAGAACCCGAACGCGCCGCAGATGCAGCAGAACGGCCGCGAGCTGCGCCAGAGCGATATCGACCGCATGATGGACCAGATCGAGAATCTGGCCAAATCGGGCGATCGCGACAAGGCGCAGCAGCTTCTCTCCGAGCTGCAGGACATGATGAACAACCTGCAGGCCGGCCGCCAGCAGCCGGGCGGCGAGCAGGATAGCGAGCTGCGTCAGCAGATGGACAAGCTCGGCGATATCATGCGCCGCCAGCAGGAAATGATGAACGACACCTTCCGCCTCGACCAGATGCAGCGTGGCTCGCGCGACAATGGCGAACAACAATTCGGCGAGGATGGCGAGCAACAGCAGCAGGGCCAGGACGAGCAACGGCCAGGTCCCGGCCAGGACCGCGATCCGCTGGGACGGCCGAAAATGTCGCCGAAGGACCTCGCCGATGCGCTGAAGCAACTGCAGGAAGGCCAAGGCCAGTTGCAAAGCGAGCTTGATCAATTGAAGAAGGGCCTCGAAGGCATGGGCATGGAGCCCAATGAAGGCTTCGGCGAGGCCGGCAAGTCGATGGGCGACGCCGAGCAATCGCTTGGCCAGGGCGATGGCGACCAGGCCGTCGGCCACCAGGGCCGCGCGCTGGAAGCGCTGCGCCGCGGCGCCAAGGACATGATGAAGCAGATGCAGGCCATGCAGGGCGACCAGGGCGGCGGCGAGCAGGGTGGCCGCGAGCAGAATGCCGACCGCGATCCGCTGGGACGGCCGCGCGCCACCAACGGCCCTGACGACGGCACCTCGGTCAAGGTCCCCGACGAGATCGACGTGCAGCGCGCCCGCCAGATCCTCGACGCGATCCGCAAGCGGCTCGGCAACGCGCTGAGCCCCGACATCGAGCGCAGCTACCTCGAAAGGCTGCTGGAACTGAAATAGTCTTACCGGGCCGCTTTTGGCGTTCCGCCTTCCTCAGATGGCCGTTGCCGCCGCTCAACCGCCGACTGCCACACTCGTCTGCCTGGTCAGCATGAACGCCTCGCGGATCGCGTTCTCCATGCCGTCGATCGCATCGCCGGTCGCCTGCGGATTGCGGTGCAGCACGACGTTGGAGGAATCGATGTCGCCGAAGCCGTCGGCAGCCGTCAGCTCGCGGCAATCCTCCGGGATGTTGCTGCGCGAGATCGGCGCGATGGCAAGGCCGGAAGTGACCGCGAGCGTCAGGCCGCCATTGGTGTCGCTGGTGTAGGCCACGCGGTAGTCGAGGCCGCGCTGCTGCAGCGACTTGATGGCGAAGTCGCGGCACCAGCCGTTGCGGCTGTAAAGCGCGATCGGCACCGGCCGTTCCTCATGCATGTGGTGCAGCGTCGATGTCACCCAGACCGTCGGGTCGTGCATCAGCACCTCGCCGCCGGAAGAGCCCTCCCATTCGAACACCACGGCGAGGTCGAGCTCGCCGGCCGCGAGCGCCCGCACCTGCGAATCCGAGTGCGCGTAGCGCACCGTGACCTCGACGCGCGGATGCCGCTTGGCGAATTCGCCCAGCGCCCGCGACAGGATCGAACGCCCATATTCGGCCGGGATGCCGATGCGCACCAGCCCGCCGAGCGGCGGTGCCACCAGCGAGGCCGCCGTTTCGTCGAGCAGCGAGACGATCCGGCGCGCGTTGACGATGAGCTCGCCGCCGCGGCGTGTCAGCGCCACGCCGCGTGAGCCGCGTTCGAACAGATCGTCGCCGACCATGTCCTCGAGCTTCTTCATCTGCATGGACACGGCCGATTGCGTGCGCCCGGCTTTCTCCGCCGCACGTGTGAAATTGCCGGTCTCGGCCACCGCCACGAAGGTGCGCAGGAGGTCGCTGTCGAGCACGGGCTTCATCGATTTCCGCCATAAGCAAATTTGATTGCAGGCATCATTCCAATTCGTTTGCAAGATGTCAAACGCCGCAGGATAGTCGCCTCACCCATTGGATATGCGACCGCGAAATCGGCCGCGGACCAATCGAAGAGTCCTCACTCGTACCCGCTGCCTGAAAATGGTAGCGGGTTCTTTTTAAGAGCATGATCCCGAAAAGTGGGAACCGGTTTTCGGGCAAGATCATGCTCAAACGACAAGAGTTGGAACAGGATGACGCTTCAACGAAGCGTCATCCTGTTCCAAGAGTAATTCCAGGAAAAGTGCCCAGCGGTTTTCCGTTCGGAATTGCTTAGAACAGTGCGTAAAAATGCGGCTCGCGGGGGGCCGACACTGATGCAGAACCGGACGGTGCTTGGCATTCTGAGCCTCTGCCTCGGCGTGCTGGTTTTTTCGTTGCAGGATCCGCTGGTGAAGGCGGTGTCGGGCGGCTATCCGGTGACCGAGGTGATGGCGATCCGCGCCATCGTCGCGTTGCCGATCCTGATCGCCATCGTCCAGGCCGATGTCGGCCTGAGGGCGGTGCTGTCGAAGCGCTTCGGCATGCTGACGCTGCGCGCTTTCATCCAGTTCTCGTCCTACACGGTCTACTATCTGGCGATCGCCGCCTTGCCGCTGGCCGATGCGGTGGCGCTCTATTTCATGGCGCCGCTGTTCATCATGGCGATGGCCGGACCTTACCTTGGCGAACGCGTCTCCTGGAAAACGCTGGCGACGGTGCTGATCGGCCTGGTCGGCGTGCTGGTGATGGTGCGCCCCGGCGCCGGCGTGTTCGACTGGGCGGCGCTGTTGTCGCTGGGCTCGGCCTTCCTTTACGGCTTTTCGCAACTAATGGCGCGCCGCATCGGCGACACCGAATCGTCGACCGTGATGGCCTTCTACCAGAACGGCGCCTATCTCAGCGGCGCAATTGCCGTCGCGACCGTCTTTCATCTCGCCGGCATCACCCATGCGGCGCATCCGAGCGTCGAATTCCTGGTGCGGCCCTGGGTTTGGCCGACAATGCCGGACTTCCTCAAGATGGCCGCCTGCGGCCTCGTCGCGTCCGCCGGCATGATCCTGTTGTCGCAAGCCTACCGGATGGCGCCGGCCAACCGCGTCGCCACCTTCGAATACACCGGCATCCTGTGGTCGCCGCTGTGGGGTTTCCTGTTCTTCGCCGAAGTGCCGCGTGAAA
>NZ_RZTO01000633.1:0-3697 GCF_003997225.1 Mesorhizobium sp. M2C.T.Ca.TU.002.02.1.1 | reverse complement strand
GCCGCGCGATCCTTCGACGACATATGCAGCGCACTCAAGGACATATGCGACCTGTTCGACCCGCTACAGTGCAGAAACTTCTTCAAAGCTGCCGGTTATGAGGCCAATTAAACGCGACATGCTTTAAGTACGCTCCGCTCCGGTTCTCGACACTCACTTCATACGACTATCCTGCCGAATTCTTTGAACGATCTCGCGTCGGCGCTTAGGTGCTGGCTCAGTCGCGCGCGAGCGCGCTGCGGAAGGCGACTGCGGCGAGGATGAGGCTGGCGATGGCGTTCCAGCCGGCGAGTGACAGACCCAGGATGCGAAGCGCCGCCTTGTCGCAGGAGGGCGGCACGAATTTGTCGAGCGCGTCGAGCACGCCCTTGCCGCCGGTGTCGACCGGGCCGGCGCCGGCGGTGCAGTCGGCAGGGCCCGGCCACCACGCCCATTCGACGCCGGAATGGTAGACGCCGAGATAGAGGCCGTAGAGCATCAACAGGCCGCCGATCGCCAGCAGGCCTCGCGTCACCCAGGCCGGCGCGCGCAGCATCGAGGTGATCGCCGCCAGCACCATCAGCGGCGCACCGATATAGTAGGGCGTGCGCTGCTCGAGGCAGAGATGGCAGGGGATGTAGCCGCCGATATATTGGAAGGCGAGCGCCGAGCCGACGGTCGCGGCCATGGCGACGGCGAGAAACAGCGCCGCGCGCGTGCGCTGGCGTCCGGTGTCGGCATTCATGGTCGCGGTCATCTATCGGGTCCGTTTGTTGCGTCGCTATCCGTGGGCGTATCTGACGAGGATATAGAGCAAAATCAGGGCAGCGGCGCCCGCGCCGACAATCAATCCCAAGCGCTTTTCGATGAACTCCCTGATCGACTCGCCGTAGCGTCGCAGCAGCCAGGCAAGCAAAAGGAAACGCGCGCCGCGCGCCACGATGGCCGAGACGATGAAGACGGCGAGATTGACGTGAAGCGCGCCGGCCAGGATGGTGACGACCTTGATCGGCGGCAGATGCGCGGCGCCGGACGTGACGAGCAGCACCAGCATCAGCCCGGCGCCGGACGACTGCCACCTCTCGAATGTGGCAAGGCCGCCGAAATGCTCCAGGATCGGGCGGGCTATCGTGTCGTAGGCATAGTAGCCGATCAGCCAGCCGGCGATGCCGCCCAGCACGGACGCAACCGTGGCGGTCAGCGCGTAGCGATAGGCGCGTTCGGGCCGCGCCAACGCCATGGGCAGGAACAGCACGTCGGCCGGGATGAAGAACACCGAGCTTTCGACGAAGGCGATGAAGGCCAGCCACCATTCGGCGGACTTGCGCGCCGCCAGCGACAGGGTCCAGTCGTATAGTCCGCGAAGCATAGGCTCTCCTAATGCGGTCGATATAATTCCGGACGGAAAACCGCAGCGCACTTTTCCAGGAATTGCTCTGATCAATGTCACCCGAGACGCTTGGCGGTTTTGGGCAACGGCAGGCAGGAAGACAAGGACCCAAAGCGCCGCATCCAGCTTCCGGATGCGAGGCGCTCAACGCTTCGTCTGTCTAGAAAGATTTTCCGCGCCGCACAATGTCTGCGTGGCCACGATGGCCGAAGGGTGGCCAATGCCGCCGTTTGCGCGGGCAAAATACGCAACAGGCCAGTTGACGAACACCCATCCGCCCGTATAGTCCGCGCCCATCCAGGCCGCCCGGCCTGAGCCCCTATGGCGGAATTGGTAGACGCGCTCGACTCAAAATCGAGTTCCACAAGGAGTGCTGGTTCGATCCCGGCTAGGGGCACCACCCTTCGCTCTGCGAGCTTCGGGGGCAGGCCATCCAAGCGCCCTACCGCATATTCCCCGTATGCCCTTGCGAATACCTTCCGGGCTGTGGCCACACCGTCAGTCCGTGCGGCTCGACGCCGACGCGGATTTTCGTCACGGCGCCGCTCGTCGTGTCGATCATGTAGACGTCGCTGTCGAAGCGGCCGGAGAGCCAAAGCTGCCTGCCGTCGGCGCTGACATTGCCCATGTCGGGGCTGCCGCCGCCGGGGATCGGCCATTGCGCGACCACGGCGCGGGTGGCGAAGTCGATCACCGTCACGCTGCCCGGGCCCTTGGCCTTGCCCTGCTCCATCTTGTGCGAGCCGCGGTTCGAGACATAGAGGCGCTTGCCGTCGCGGCTGACGACGAAGCCATGCGTGCCGATGCCGGTCGGGATGAAGCCGATTTCCCGAAAACTGTCGCCGTCGATCAGGAAGACGCCGTCATTCATCATGTCGGCGACGTAGAAGACCTTGCCATCGGGCGAGAGGCGGATGTCCTGCGGCATGCCCATCTTCGACAGGTCGAGATGGCCGAGCACCTTCTGGTTCTTCAGGTCGATCTTGGCCAGGCCGCCATCGCCATATTCGCAGGTGAAGATCGCGTAAGCGCCATCAACCGAAAAATCGGCATGGTTGATGCCGGGGCAGGTCGGCGTCGGCAGGCTCGATTTCAATGCCATGGTGTGCGGGTCGCGGAAATCGAGCTGCTTCATCGCCTCGTCGACGACGATTGCCGCGCTGCCGTCCGGCATGAAATAGAGATTATAGGGGTCATCGACCGGAATCTGCTGGCCGGGCTTGGCCGTCATGGGGTCGATCGGCGTCAGGCTGCCGTTCCTGCCGGTGCCGTTGTTGGCGACCCACAGCGTCTTCAAATCCCAGGACGGCACGACATGCTGCGGCTTGCTGCCGACCGGGAAGCGGTCGACCTCCTTCAAGGTTACGGTGTCGATCACCGAGACGGAGTTGGAGGAGCGGTTCGGCACATAGACGCGCGGCAGCGCGCCGGCCGTGGCGGGGCTCAGATGGCCGGCCGTGGTCTGGCTGTAGATGTTGACCGGCGCCGGCGGCGGATCGCTGCAATCCTCCGGGCAGGAGCCGGCATGCGAAACGCCGGGCTGCAGCGAGACAAGCAGCGCCAGTGGCGCGCCAAGACGGATGAAGCGCAGAAAAGTCCCGATCATTTTGGCTGACTTGCGATGAAGGCGCGGATCGCATCCGTCGTCCCGTCGACGATGAGATCCACGCCGAGTTGCCCGAATTCCGTAGAGGACCTTGCCGGATCGCCGCCATAAACGCCATCCCCGGCTCCGAGCTTTGGCGAGCTTGCAAGACGATCCTTGCGCACCAGGGACGGGTCGATGGCGAGCATCAGCGAGGTGTCGGCGAGGCCGGCATGGGTTCCGATTTCGGCGCGGGTGGCGCCGGCGGCCAGGAGCTTGTCAGTGTAAGGGCCTTGCGCGAACCGATAGTAATCGAGCGCGGCAAAGACCCGAACGGAGGTCTTTTTCCACTCGGCATTGAGCCGGTCGGCCACATGGCGTTCGTCGGCCTGATAGCCGCCGTGGTCTCCGATCAGCACGATCGTCTTGAAGCCGGCATGCCTGAAGCTGCGAGCCGCGGACTCCAGCAATTGCTCGAAAGTCTTGTCGCTGATGGTGATGGTTCCCGGAAAACGCATGTGCTCGGTGGGCGGATCGATATTGCCTTCCGGCACATAGGCGACAACCGGCGCGACCAGCGCGTTGCCCAGCTTCGTCGCGATCTTTTCGGCGAGGGCCTTCACCCGCACATTGTGCTTGCCTAGCGCCATTGCCGGGCCGCTCTGCTCGGTGCCGCCGATCGGGACGATGATCGTGGTCGTTCCCGCCGCGACGAGGTCGCGCAACTCGGTCCAGGTCTGGTC
>NZ_RZTO01000632.1:0-3697 GCF_003997225.1 Mesorhizobium sp. M2C.T.Ca.TU.002.02.1.1 | reverse complement strand
GGATATGAACGGATGGGCTAGAAACCTGTCGCCCGCATTCAACGACGTGGGCACCAAAGCCGACAAAGCACCGGCCTCCGAACTGAAGGCGGCCCCACCGATGAACACGACACTTTTCCATCAGTCTCTTTCGAAAGATCTCAGTCCATGACCCTTTTTGCAGCCGCGCGCCTGCCGCGCGAAATTCTCTTCGGCAAAGGTCAGCGCCATGCGCTGCCCGCCATTGCCGGTCGATATGGCCGGCGCGCATTCATCTGCACCGACGAACGGCTCGCCGGAACGTCCGAGTTCATCGAGATGCTCGATGGGCTGAAGGCTGCCCGGATCGACACGCTCGTCCACGACCGCACCTTGCCGGACGTGCCGCGCGACAGCGTGGGCGCCTGTATCGCGGAGGCGAAGGGGTTCAGGCCGGACATGGTGATCGGCGTCGGGGGCGGCAGTTGCCTCGATATGGCCAAATGCGCCGGGCTGCTCATCAGCCATGGCGGCAAGCTCCAGGATTACTATGGCGAGTTCAAGGTGCCGGGCCCTGCCCTTCCCCTTATCGCGGTGCCGACCACGGCCGGCACCGGCTCCGAAGTCACTCCCGTAGCGGTGATCTCGGATCCGGAGCGGACGCTCAAGGTCGGCATCTCCAGCCCGCATCTCATCGCCGCGGTTGCGCTGTGCGACCCGGACCTGACAGCGAGTTGTCCCCCATCACTGACCGCCATCGCCGGCGCCGACGCGCTGACCCATGCGATCGAAGCTTTCACCGCCGCAAAACGCGGTGCGGATGCCGATCTGCCGCAACGCCATGTCTTCGTCGGCAAGAGCGCGCTGACCGATCATTTCGCCCTTCTGGCGATCAGGCTCCTGGGCCGCAGCCTCGAAGCAGCCTATCGCGACGGGTCGAACGAGGACGCACGCGCGGATGTCATGATGGGAGCGTTGGCCGCCGGCTGCGCCTTCGGCACAGCGGGAACGGCGGCTGCGCATGCCGTGCAGTATCCGGTGGGTGCGCTTACCCACACGCCGCATGGCCTCGGCGTCGCCACGATGCTTCCCTATGTGATGCGCTATAACCTTGCCGCCGCGACAGCGGAGATGGCCGAGATCGGCTCAGCTCTCGGTTTGGCCTGCCACGACGGCAATGCCGCCGCCCTGGCGGAGGCGACCATCGATGAGATCGCCCGGCTGTTCGCCGCGATAGGCATCACACGGACGTTGGCCGAACTTGGCCTTCCGGCGGACAAGATCGACTGGACGGCCGAGCAGGCGCTCGGAATCGACAGGTTGATCAAGAACAATCCCCGTCCATTCGATATGGCGGCGATGCAAAACTTGGTCCGGGCCGCCTATGAGGGCGACATGGCCGCCAGCGCGATGTGACGGAGGAATCCGAAACCATGAACATCTCTCCAGACTTACTTGACCAGGATTCCGACATGTCCGACTACAATACCTTTTCGCACGGCCTTTACATTGGCGGTGAGTGGCGCTCCTCATCCGACGGACGCGTGATCGAAGTGATCGATCCCTCGACGGAAGCAGTGATCGCCGCGGTTCCGGACGCGACGCTGGCCGACGCGGCGGCGGCGGTGGAGGCGGCTGCAGCGGCAGCATCGGGCTGGCGTGAAACACCGCCGCGCAAGCGATCGGAGATCCTGAGGCGCTGCTTCGAGCTGATGAGCGAACGTGCCGACACCTTGGCCGCGTTGATTTCGCTGGAGAACGGCAAAGCCCTGCGCGACGCGCGCGGCGAAGTCGCCTACGCGGCCGAGTTCTTCCGTTGGAACGCGGAGGAAGCGGTTCGCATCAGCGGCGAGTTCGGCCTTGCCCCGTCGGGCACGAACCGGATCGTGGTCGACTATCAGCCCATTGGCATTTGCGTTCTGATAACGCCATGGAATTTCCCGGCGGCGATGGCCACGCGCAAGATCGCGCCAGCCCTTGCCGCGGGGTGCACCGTCATTCTGAAGCCGGCCAGCGAGACGCCGCTGACAGCCTACGCGCTTGCCGCCCTCTATGAGGAAGCCGGCGTGCCGCCCGGCGTCGTCAACGTCATCACCACCTCGAGCCCGGGGCCGGTAACAGCAGCCATGCTGGCCGATCCGCGGGTGCGGAAGCTGTCCTTCACCGGCTCGACCGGCGTTGGGCGCGTGCTTCTCGCCGAGGCGGCGAAACACGTCATTTCCTGCTCGATGGAACTTGGCGGCAATGCGCCGTTCATCGTGCTCGACGATGCCGATCTCGAGGCGGCGCTCGACGGCGCGATGATCGCCAAGATGCGCAACGCCGGCGAGGCCTGCACGGCGGCGAACAGGCTCTACGCGCAGGCAGGCATTCATGATGCGTTCGTCGAAGGCCTGCGCAAGCGCATGGCGGCGCTGACCGTCGGCCCGGGCACTGACACGGAGACCGAATGCGGGCCGATGATTACCAGGAAGGCTGTGGACAAGATCGACCGGCTGGTTCAGGACGCGGTTGCCCGTGGCGCGAAGATCCTGTGCGGCGGCACGATCGCTGAAGGCAGGGGATTTTTCTACCCGCCAACGGTGTTGAGCGACGTGCCGGCCGACGCTGCCATGGCTCACGAGGAGATATTCGGCCCCGTGGCACCGGTGAGCCGCTTCGAACAAGAGGCCGAGGTCATCGCAAAGGCGAACGATACCGAGTATGGCCTTGCCGCCTATATCTATACCCGCGACCTCGCGAAGGGCATGCGCATGGCATCGAAGATCGAGTCCGGCATGATCGCGCTCAACCGCGGTCTGATGTCCGACCCTGCCGCGCCGTTCGGCGGGGTCAAGCAGAGCGGGCTTGGGCGCGAGGGCGGCCAGAAGCACGGCATAGCCGAGTTCATGGAGGCGAAATACATCGCCGTGACGATCTGATGAGTGAGATGGCAAAAGATCCATTCCGCACCCGCGACCACGTCCCCGAGTTCGACGACATAGTGGACGAGATCCGCCGCAGAAGCGCGGAGACGAGGGCGAAAATCCCGATGGTCGCCGATGTGGCTTATGGAGCCGACCGCAGCGAAACCCTTGACTTGTTTTTCCCGGAAGGCGGACGCGATCGGCTGCCGGTGCATATCTTCATTCACGGCGGTTACTGGCGCATGTTCTCGAAAAGCGACTATTCCTATGTCGCCGAGACTGTAACCAACGCAGGAGCGATTGCGGTCCTCCTGGGCTACGCGCTGATGCCGGCGGTGAGGATGGCAACTATCGTCGACCAAGTTCGCCGCGCCAGGCGATGGGTTGATGAACACATCGCGAGCCACGGCGGCGATCCCGCCATGTTAACCGTTAGCGGCCATTCTGCCGGCGCACATCTCGCGACGATGCTCTTCGACGACGACAGCCGGCCATCGGGTATCAAAGGCGCGCTTCTGTTGGGCGGTATTTACGATTTGAAGCCGTTACAGACTTCTTTTCTCGCCAATGAGATCGCGATTACCGACGAAGAGGTTAGGCGATACTCGCCAATCAATCATCGCTTCGATCCCTCCGTGCTGGTCGAGGTCGCGGTCGGGGCCGACGAAACTCTGCCATTCCATCGCGGGGCCGCGACCTTCACAGATAGTCTCCAACAGCAAGGACTAAGCGCTTCCCAAACCAACCTTGTGGCGGCCAATCACATGAGCAGCATCCGAGACATTGGCTTGGCCGGCACCGAGACGGCGGCGCTGTTGACCAAGACTGTGGGG
>NZ_RZTO01000631.1:0-3699 GCF_003997225.1 Mesorhizobium sp. M2C.T.Ca.TU.002.02.1.1 | reverse complement strand
AATCCGATCTCATGGGCTGACATCGCGACGCATCTCCATCAACGCATCGCAGACGGAATCACACCCCAACACAAGACCGCCAATCAAAAGCGAGTCATTCATCTCAAAAGATGTGTGCATCCCCTAGACGAAGTGGGGAGAGGTGGCTCGGCGAAGCCGAGACGGACGCTGGCGGGGCATCTCGTGTCCTACCAAACGTCTCCCGACGAGGAAGAACTACCCTCGCTCCGGAAACATCGCCTTCAGCCCCTCCCGCGAGGCCTTGGCAACACCGCGCTCGGTGATCAGGCCCGTCACCAGCCGCGCCGGCGTTACGTCGAAGGCGGGGTTCGCCGCCGGTGTCGTATCGGGCGAGACGCGCACTTGCGCGACCTTACCGTCCGCCGTCTTGCCCCAGACCAGCGAAACCTCGTCGCCAGAGCGCTCCTCGATCGGGATTTCGGCGAGCCCGTCGGCAACCGTCCAGTCGATGGTGGGGGAGGGCAGCGCGACATAGAAGGGCACGTCGTTGTCGGCGGCGGCCAGCGCCTTCAGATAGGTGCCGATCTTGTTGCAGACGTCGCCATTGGCTGTGGTGCGGTCGGTGCCGACAATGACCATGTCGATATCGCCATGCTGCATCAGATGGCCGCCGGCATTGTCGACGATCAGCGTGTGCGGCACGCCGTGGCCGGCCATCTCCCAGGCGGTCAACTGGGCGCCCTGGTTGCGTGGCCTGGTCTCGTCGACATAGACATGCACCGGAATGCCGGCCTCGGTCGCCAGATAGATCGGCGCGGTGGCGGTGCCGTAGTCGACTGTCGCCAGCCAGCCGGCATTGCAGTGGGTCAGGATGTTGACGGTCTCGCCGGGCTTCTTCTTCGCTGCGATTTTCTTGATGATCTCAAGCCCGTTCTCGCCGATGGCGCGGTTCAGCCCGACATCCTCGTCGGCGATCTCGGCGGCCCGCCGGTAGGCAGCCTCCGCGCGCTCTGCCGGTGCCAAGGGCTTCAGGAAGCGCCGCATCTCGTCCAGCGCCCAGCGCAGGTTGATCGCCGTCGGCCGCGTCTTGTGAAGCGTCTCCCACACCGCATCCAGCGCTTCGTCCGACGGATCGTCTTTCATCTGAATGGCGACGCCATAGGCCGCCGTAACGCCGATCAGCGGCGCGCCGCGCACCCACATATCGCGGATCGCGGTGGCGATGCCGGCGACCGTTTCGATCCTTTCGATGCGGAACTCATGCGGCAGCCAGCGCTGGTCGATGATCTCGACCGACCGCTTGTCGTCGCTGAGCCAGATGGTGCGGTAGTGGCGTTCGCCGACGTTCAAAGGCTCTTCTCCTGTTCGATCAGCGCGGCGAGATTGTTGACCTCGTCGATGCTGTGGATCTGGCGCCGGTTGACGGCGATATGGCGGCCGAAGCGCAAAGCCTTGGCCTCACATCTGGCGCGCAGGTCTTGATCGGCAATGGTCTCGAAATCGGCATTGTGGGCGAGGCCCAGGATGCGCCGGTGCACCTCGATGCCGGCAAAGCCGAGCAGGTCGGTCCAGATGGAATGCAGCATGTGGTCGAGCGCCTGTTCTGCGCCGAGCAGGTCGCCCTGATCCTCGAACAGGCTTCTCTGGTAGAGGATGCCGCCGCGCTCGGTCCGCCACAGATGAGCGAACTCGGCGCGGAAGGTGGCCCAGGTCTCGGCTGTGACGCCGAGCAGATAGGCACGCATCGAGTCCCGGCTGCCCTTCTCCTCATGCCCGCGCTGCGAGAAGAAGGCCATCCAGAAATTGGCGAGCAACATGCCGACGTCGAAGGCGATCGGGCCATAGAAGGCGAACTCCGGATCGATCATCCGGGTCTCTGTGTCCGTCACCATGATCGAGCCCGAATGCAAATCGCCATGCAGCAGCGTCTCGGCATTGGCGGCGAAGAGATGCTTCAGCCGCTGCGCCTCGACCTTGAGGTCGCGGTCGGCGCGCAGCTCCGCCACCAGGCCGTCGAGCTGCGGGCTGGTGTGGCGGTTCATCTTGGCGTCGAAATAGGGATCGGAGAACACCAGGTTCTCGGTGATGTCGCAGAGCTCGACATTGTCGGCGAACAGCGCCAGATCTGCCTTGCGCTCCTTCGTCACCATCGAGAGATCCGAGCCGCGGAACAGCGTGCGGGCCATGAACAGGCCGATGTCGCGCGCGATGTTGGGCAGTTCGCGACCGTCGATCAGCGCGCGCCGCAGGATGACGTGCGGCGGCGCCAGATATTCCATGACGATCAGCGCCTGGGTCTCGTCGAAATGGTAGATCGCCGGCACCGAGCCGGGCGCACGGCGCTCTTGCCGCGTCAGCGCATGGTATTCGAAGAAGGAGCGTTTGAGCGGCAGCGGCCAGCTGTCGCCGACCAGCCGCACATAGGGCAGCGCCTGCTTGACCACTGCCGCGCCCTGGTCGCCCTCGACGATGAAGACGAGGTTGAGATTGCCGTCGCCGACCTCCTGTACCTTCCAGCGGCTGGCGTCCCTGCCGATGCGCCCGGTCAGCGCCGCGGTCTCGCCAAGGCGCTTCGGCAGCGTTTCCACCGACAATGCTTCGAACTTCCCGGTCATGCTCTCCCCTCCTGCGCGCGGTTTCCGACGATAGCGGAGCCACGGCGGCGGGGCCAAGCTAGGAAGCGCTCTGGCAAATGTCAATCGTGTTGACAATTGCCGAATGAGCCCATAGCGTCACGATCCGGGAGGAACGGATGGGCGCAGATGCCGTGTTCCATGTGGAGGGCCTGAGGAAATCCTTCGGCCAGAACGAGGTGCTTGGCGGCATCTCGCTCGACCTCTTTGCGGGCGAGGTGACGGTGCTGATGGGCGCCAACGGCGCCGGCAAGTCCACCCTGGTCAAGATCGTCAGCGGCGTTTACGAGCGCGGCGCCGGCTCGATGAAACTCGCCGGCCAGGCCTTCGATCCGCAGACCCCCGCCGAAGCCATCCGCGCCGGCGTCGTCACCGTGCACCAGAACATCAATGACGGCGTGGTCGCCGACCTCGATGTCGCCACCAATCTGACGCTCGACCGGCTGAGCGGCAAAGGTGCGTCGTTGCTGTTCAAGCCTGCCAATGTCCGGGCTGAGGCGAGGGCGGTTGCCGACCGCATGGGGCTCGCCCTCGACCTCAGGGCGCGCGTCAGCGACTTGTCGTTGGCCGATCGGCAGATGGTCGCCATCGCGCGGGCCATGGCGCATCAGCCCAAGGTTCTGATCCTCGACGAGCCGACCTCCTCGCTGTCGAGCGCCGAGGCCGATCGGCTGTTTTCGCTGATCGACCGGCTGCGCGGGCAGGGCGTCGCCATCCTCTATATTTCGCATCGCATGTCCGACATCAGGCGTCTCGCCGACCGCATCGTGTCGATGCGCGACGGCGTCGTCTCCGGCGTCTTCGACAAGAAGCCGCTCGACTATGAGGGTGCGGTCAATGCCATGCTCGGCCGCAAGATCCATCTCGACAGGGTGGTGGCGAGAAGCTCGGCTCGTGCGGTCTTCACCGCTGAAGGCTTGCAGCTGGCGCAAGGAGCAAAGCCGATCTCGATGACGCTCGGCGCCGGCGAGGTGGTGGCGATCACCGGCCTTGTCGGCGTCGGCAAGACGGCTTTGGCGGAAACGCTGTTCGGCGTGCGCCGGCCGCTCGCCGGCACCATGCATATGGACGGCAAGCCCTACGCGCCGGGCTCGGCGCGTAGGGC
>NZ_RZTO01000630.1:0-3701 GCF_003997225.1 Mesorhizobium sp. M2C.T.Ca.TU.002.02.1.1 | reverse complement strand
GCTCACAGATGCGCCGGATGCCGCTTTCGAGCGAAACCCGTCGTCGCCGGGCGCCGATGCTGCGCTGCCGAATTGCGCCCAAAAAAAGTCGGGGTCGAAGGAACAAGCCGGGCAGCGAAAAATCTGCTTATTCAAGCGGATAAGCATATATGTGCGGTGCGGCCCGCCGGCCGTTGGAAAAGCCCGGAATTCCGCCATTTCGCGGCCCTTAGGCGTCGCTCCGCCATGGCTTTAAACCGTGCTTCGGGCACGAAAAGGCGGCTAAAAAGTGCTTCCAGGCCACATGCCGGCAGCGTTGACAGGACACCGCCCCAATGGCACTGCGCAACCACTGGTCACGCCATGACCGTTGCTGTTGGGGACGGACGGGGTTTCAGCAGCTTGGCGGCGGCGCCGGACGGGCGGGCACCTGCGCAGTGTACCGCCCGCTCCTGGCCAGACCCAGTTTCCAGCGGTCAAGCCTGCTTGCCTGGGACCGCTTCGACCGGCGGCGCGTTCGTCGAATATCAGCTTAGGATCTCAGAACGAGAAGCCAGAGGACGGCGCCGCTGCGGTCACCGCAGAAAGCCTGCCGCGCTTGGCAAGTGTCGGTTTGCGATATGGCTTCTTCATCAGCTGTTTGGGAGGCCAAGCGTCAGACCGGGCCTGAGACCTGGATTGCCACGACGCCCGACAGCTTCTCGCGCTTCGACAGCACCGGCTTCTGGTAAGTCTTCTTCTGGATAACCCCTCTTGCCCCAGTTTCGCGCCCGCAACACGCAGCGCGAACTCAATCCCGTCAAAGAATACTTGCGCGATTGGCGTGCGATGAAGGCTGACTGCAACCCGAAAGCATTCGGATTGTAGCTGGCAAGCGACATCCGGCACGGCCCCGGTCAGTGCGGTGATTAACCGGCGTGCTGCAGCCAATGGCGGTCGAACAGCTCGAGGACGGCGCGGAATTCGGCCGGCGGGATCTGGATGGCGCCGTCGTCGCTGTAGGCGTCGAGGAACTTGTCAAGCTGCCGATCGACCGCTTCCGGATGTTCCAGGTCGATCCCGAGGCCCGCCAGGTCTGCGGCGATCGAACCGCCGGGCGGCAGGTACCCGCCCCATGTCCCGGCACCTGATGCCGCATCGCGCAGCCGCACCAGCAGGATCCGGGTCAGCGAGGGCTGCGCTTCGGGGCCGATGACGGCGGAGCCGCACATATAGCCGCCGAGCACACTGACCGGCTGTGTCTGCGGGAACAGGCATAGGAAGAACTGCGTGTCGCCGCCGACATCCTTGAGATGCAGATAGAGGCCGCGCTTCGCTGGCATCACCGGGCCGACGAGTTGCAAATGTCCGGTCGGCAAGGTCTCGCCATAGGTGGCCGTCAGCCCATGCGCGCCCGGCCCCGCTTCGATCGACAGGCGGCCCTTGATCATCCGGCCGCGGTAATAGGGCGACCAGGCGCGCGAATAACAGGCATAGGCCCCGGCGAGCCCGGAGCCGAGGCCACGCTCATCATGCCCGGATGCATCGAACTGCATGCCGGCGCGGCGCTCCAGTTCGGCACTGTCGATGCCGTGGCGGGCCACGATCGCGGCGGTGAAGGCCGGCAGCTCGCTCTCGGCGATCCAGGCGCCGGGCTGTTCCAGCTCAAGCAACCTCGCCCAGTCGTCGTAGACGCTGATCTGGCGCGGGCGCGCCCGGCCCTGCAGCCATTTGTCGGCGCGGCCGAGATCGAACGCGGTGTTCGGATTGACGGCGCGGAACGCCGCCGCCAGATCCTTGCGGGTCACCGTTCCCAGCAAGGCCGAAGTCAGCCTCAGTTTTTGCGCGATGTGCTGCGCCATGCACTTAGCCCCGATGTTTCGCCGCCTAAGTCTTCGGCGTTCCGGCTGGAATCACCGAGCTTCTCCAATGATCCCGGTTAGCATGCCGGCAAATGGCCTCCATTCCATTTATCCTATTTCCATATGCTAATGTTCCTGGAATTCCAGAGAATTCCACGATGTTCCGCGCACGCGATCTTTGCGGGCGGACAGGCAGCGCTACGGTCGTTCCGGGATGAATACAGGGGAGCTGTCATGAAACTCATTTTATCCGCGCTTGTTATGGCGCTTGCGTTGTCGCAAACCGCCGAAGCCAAAACGAAAATTCCCCCGACCGAGGCAAAGACCGGCACTGAGAAGAGCCGGCCGCTGCTCGATCAGACGGCCACTGGCGGCATCGTGCCTTCGGCGGGCCTGCAGTCGAAGGACGCCGAACCAGGCCAAGCCTATCCGCAGCCGCTGGACCTTCATTTCTAAACCAATCCCGGAAGCCGTGCGCGGCGGTTTTGGTCCGGAGCCGCGTAAGACAAAAGGTAGCCATTCCGGGGGACCCATAGCCGGTTCACCATCCCGGATCGGCGAAGAAAGCAGCGGCCGGACCAACTGCCGCCCGGCCAGCCTGAGGGCTGGGGGCTTGGCGCCGTCGGCGGGGCGGCGCCCGCCCGCGCGGATCGCAGGACCACGGTCCGCGCGGGCTAAAGCATGTCTCCCGAAAGCAGGCCCGATTTCGGGGCAAAGACATGCTTAAAATCAAAAACTTAAAGCAGGTCGCGTGATCCTTTTCACGCGACCTGCTTTAGGCTTCCAGCCAACCACTCCCCGATCATTCTTCTTCAGAGCCAAAGCCATTCTTGACGAACGCCCCGCGAACCGGAAAGCTCGGCCGCGGTGCCGCAATGGCGCTGTGCGAGAAGGGCCATGCCATGCCGGGTGCCGACGAGAAGCTTGCCGCGCTCGGCATCGTCCTGCCGCCGCCGCTGAAACTGCCGCCGCGCATGGTGCTGCCCTTTCCCTGGGTGAATGTGCGCGGCGACCGCGCCTATATCTCTGGCCACGGACCGCAGGAACCGGATGGCTCGCTCGCCGGGCCGTTCGGCGCCGTCGGCGAGAGCGTGTCGCTGGAAGAAGCACGGGCATCGGCCCGCAAGGTCGGACTGTCGATGCTCGGCAGCCTGAAACGCGAGCTCGGCAGCCTTGACCGGATCACCGGCTGGTGCCGCGTGCACGGCATGGTCAATTCGGCTTTGCGCTTCACCGAAACGCCGGCGGTGATGAACGGCTTTTCGGACCTCATCCTCGAAGTCTTCGGACCGGAAATCGGCCGCCATGCCCGCACGGCCATCGGCGTCGCCGCCCTGCCTTTGAATTTCCCGGTCGAGATCGAGGCCGAGGTGATGCTTGGGCGGTGAGCCTCCCCCAAGGTATCCAGCCCGCTTGACCAGGCCGTGGTCGGCGCGATACGCGGGCGCAGGCCATCCAACCAATGAAAGACCCGCCATGACCGACCCTATCGTAAAAGACAGCAACGGCACGCCGCTGAAGGATGGCGACTCCGTGACCCTCATCAAGGACCTCAAGGTCAAGGGCACATCGGAGACGATCAAGCGCGGCACGCTGGTGAAGAACGTCCGGCTAAACGGCAATCCCGGCGAGATCGAATGCAACACCAAGCAGGTCAAGGGTCTGGTGCTGAAGACGGAGTTCCTGAAGAAGGCCTGATAGCGGGCCGAGGCTCTGCGATGGCCTATCTCCCCCTTGTGGAGGAGATAGCATTTTCCTGCATTTGCGAGCGGGCTTGTCCCCGAGCAAGTGCTTGAAAAATGCAAGAGAGGGGATCTCGTCGGGCGCCGCCGCTGCTTTCTTGTAGAGCGCTAACTTTCCTCGTCGACGCTTTCCCCTCTC
>NZ_RZTO01000062.1:0-13913 GCF_003997225.1 Mesorhizobium sp. M2C.T.Ca.TU.002.02.1.1 | reverse complement strand
CGAAGGGCCGGAGGATGTCATCCTCGATCGCGACGACAATCTCTATTGCGGCACGCGCCATGGCGACATCGTGCGTTTCTTCGGCCCCGATCATAAGCGCTCGGAAGTGTTTGCGCATATCGGCGGCCATCCGCTCGGCATGGCCTTCGACAAGGTAGGCAATCTGCTCGTCTGCATCGGCGGCATGGGGCTTTTCCAGGTGGCGCCCGACAAGACCGTCACCAAGCTGACCGACGAGACGAACCGCAGCTGGTTCTCCGTGGTGGACGATTCGCGCCTTCGCCTCGCCGACGACGTCGACGTCGCGCCGGACGGCCGCATCTATTTCAGCGAGGCGACCATCCGCTACGAGCAGGAGGACTGGGCGACCGATGCGCTGGAGAGTCGCGCCAGCGGCCGCATCATCTGCTACGATCCGCGCACCGGCAAAACGCACACGGAAATCCCGAAGCTGGTGTTCGCCAATGGCGTCGCCATGTGCCCCGACGGCCAATCCTTCATGTTCGCCGAGAGCTGGACCTGCTCGATCAGCCGCTATTATTTCGACGGCCCGAAGAAAGGCAGAACCGAGAAGGTGATCTCCAACCTTCCGGGTTATCCGGACAACATCAACCGCTCTTCCGACGGCAATTACTGGCTGGCGCTGCTCGGCATGCGCGGGCCCGCGCTCGATCTGGCGCTGCGCATGCCCGGCTTTCGCAAGCGCATGGCCCGTCGCGTCGCGCCGGACCAGTGGCTCTATCCCAACATCAACACCGGCTGCGTGGTGAAGTTCAACGAGAAGGGCGAGATCCTCGACAATCTCTGGGACCTGGGTGGCCTCAACCATCCCATGATCACCTCGATGCGCGAGCATCGCGGATGGCTTTATCTCGGCGGCGTCTCCAACAACCGCATCGGGCGCTACCGCTTGCCCGATGCCGACCCGAACTGGTGCGCGCAGGACGCCTATTGGGGCGCCCGCTCATGATCGCCGCCATCTATAAAGCTTGGGCCAATTTTCGCGGCTTCGATCTCACCGGCAGCACCGTGCCGCCGATGGACGGGCCCTTGCGGCCGAACGCGAAGCTGGACGCGATGCCGGTGCTGATGCAGCTCGACGGCGTCGACAACCTCACGGCCGCGCATGACGGCATGCTCTGCTCTTCCGGCAACGATCTGCTGACGCTGTCGACCGCCGGCGACGCCTCGCAATTCGAGCTGAGCGCGCGTCGTTCGATGGACGGACCGGTGACCGCTATCGCCGCCTTGGGCGAAAGCCTGGCGATCGCGGTCGAGGGGCGCGGAATTCTCCTGGAAAGCCCAGGCGCCGCTTCGCGGCCGCTGACCATCGAAGGCCTCAACCCGTCCTGCGTGACCGCCATGGTCTTCGCTGATCCGACGACATTGTTCGTTGCCGTCGGATCGGACCGCCACGCCGCGAGCGAGTGGAAGCGCGACCTGATGACGAAGTCGGCGAGCGGCTCGGTGTGGCGGATCGACACCGGCAGCGGCCGCGCCGAACGTCTCGTGGGCGGGTTGGAATTCGCGGCGGGCCTCGCGCTGTCCGGCAAGGACATCTTCGTCACCGAAGCGTGGCGGCATCGCGTCCTTGCGCTGGCAGGCGCCTCACAACCCCGGGTCACGCTCGCGGCTCTGCCTGCCTATCCCGGCCGCATGACGCCGTCGGCCTCGGGCGGCTTCTGGCTGGCGATGTTCGCGCCGCGCAATCCGCTGGTCGAGTTCGTGCTCAAGGAGGACGAATACCGGCGCCGCATGGTCGACACGATCGAGCCGGCCTACTGGATCGCGCCGGCGCTGGTGACCGGAAAGAGTTTTCTCGAACCGATCCAGGGTGGCGCCCGCAAGAAACTCAATATGCTCAAGCCGTGGTCGCCCACATGGTCGACCGGCCTGGTGGTGCGATGCGACGATCGCATGGCCATGCTGCGCAGCTACCAGAGCCGCGCCGACGGCGATGTCCATGGCGTGACGTCGCTCTGCGAGGCGGGCGGCAGGCTGATCGCCGGCGCCAGGGGCTCGGGCAAGATCGTGGCAATCGACGACGAGACGGCGGCATGAATTCACTGGTTCAGTTGCGCGAGGTGTCCAAGGATTTTCGTGGCGTGCTCGCGATTTCGGACGTCAATCTCGACGTCCGACCGGGCGAGATCCATGCCATTCTTGGCGAAAACGGCGCCGGCAAGTCGACGCTGATGAAAGTGCTGGCCGGCGTCTATCAGCCTTCCTCTGGCGAGATGGTCCTAGACGGCAAGCCGACAGTTTTCAACTCGCCTTCCGATGCGCTCGCGCATGGCGTCGCCATGGTCTTCCAGGAGACCAATCTGGTTCCGGCGATGTCGGTGGCGCAGAACATCTATCTCGGCGACGAAAAGCTCTTCAACCGCCTGCGCGGCCTCAACATCCAGGCGCAGCGCTACCTGTTGTCGTTGAATTTCTACGTCGATCCCACCTCGCAGGTTTCGACCCTCGGCGCCGGCAAGAAGCAGATGGTCGAGATCGCGCGCGCCGTGCACCACCATGCCCGGCTCATCATCTTCGACGAGCCGACCGCGACGCTGACCCCGGAAGAAAAATTCCACTTCTTCAACCTGGCGCGCCGGCTGAAGGAGCAGGGCATCGCCATCATCTTTATCAGCCACGCGCTGGAGGAAGCGCTTTATCTGTCGGATCGCATCACCGTGATGCGCGACGCCAAGGTCGTCGTCACCGACGACACGCGCAATTTCGACCGCGACCGCATCGTGCAGGCGATGGTCGGGCGAAGCCTGTCCGGCGAGCTTTACGCCGGCGACAAGCGCAAGGCGCGGCCGATGGGCAAGAAGATCCTGAGCGTCGAGAATCTCTCGATGGGCAACACGGTCCGCAACACCTCGTTCTCTGTGTTCGCGGGTCAGGTGACAGGCATGTTCGGCCTGGTCGGGGCAGGGCGAACGGAGACGATGAAAATCGTCGCCGGCGTCTTGAAACGCGATTATTTCCACGGCGGCACCGTGCGCTTCGAGGACCGGCCGGTCCGCTATCGTACGCCGCGCCCTGCGGTGCGCGACGGCATCGTCTACGTCACCGAGGACCGCAAGATCGAAGGCTTCTTCGAGACGATGACCATTGCCAGCAACGTCCAGCTCGGGGCGCTGGCGACCGGCGCCAACCCGCTGACCGTGGTCACGCCGCGCAACGCGCGCGAGCTTGCCACGGCCTGGACCAAGCGGCTGGGCGTCAAGGCGATCGATGCCGATGCGCGCGTCATCGAGCTGTCGGGCGGCAACCAGCAGAAGGTGGTTTTGTCCAAGGCGCTGATCCAGAAGCCGAAGCTGGTCGTCCTCGACGAGCCGACGCGCGGCGTGGATGTCGGCACCATCGTCGAGATACACAACTTCATCAACGAGCTTGCCGACAGCGGCATGGCGGTGGTGGTGATCTCGTCCTATTTGCCCGAGATTCTCGCTCTGTCGGACCGCATCCTGGTTGCGCGCCAAGGACGCGTCGTCGAGGAGATGGACATCGCCGAGGCCACCGAAAGCCGCATCATGTACGCGGCCGTGCACTGAGCCGGCCGGCGTCGGTCGCGACCTACCATCTGTTCGTCGGCAGCACGAACATCTGCGCGATCTGGACATGCGGCGGCTGGCTCAGCGCGAACATCACGCAGCGCGCAACGTCCTCGGGCTCGAGCGCCATGCCGAAGCGTTCGAAATACTGCCGTGCCGCTTCCTCGTCGCCGCGGTGGCGGGTCGCGACGATGTTGGTGCGCGTCAGGCCGGGCATGATCTCGATGACGCGCAGCGGGGTCTCCGCGAGCTCGCCGCGGATGATGTCGCTCAGCATGTGCACGCCAGCCTTGCTGGCCGAGTAGGGCGCCTGCTCGGGCACGATCCGCAGCGCGCTGATCGAGCTCATGTTGACGATGTCGCCGCGGCCGCGCGCGATCATGCCCGGCAGGATCGCGCGCGTCACGCGCATCAGGCCGATCAGATTGGTCTCGATGATCGCCGACCAGTCGTCCGCCGATCCCTGGTCGAAGCGGATGCGGCCGCCGATGTCGTGGCCGGCATTGTTGACCAGTATGTCGATGTCGCGGAATTCCGCCGGCACGTTTTCCAGGCAGGCGTCGACGGCTGAAGCGTCGGTCAGGTCCAGCGGAAGCGCAAAGACCTCGCCGCCCAGCTGGCTCGCCAACGCCTGGAGCGCCTCGGCCTGCCGGTCGGCAAGCACGATGCGAACGTCCTCGGCCCGGAGGCTTGTCGCAATGGCGCGGCCGATGCCGCTCGCGGCGCCGGTAACGAAGGCTGTCTTGCGCCGAACCGTCATTCAGACCCCCCACGGACCTTGGCGTTCAAGCCGCTTTTCGCTGCTTCGCCTTTTCCTTGGTCGCGCAGAGCGGCATCAGCCGGCCGGCATCCTTCTTGGAGTCCAGCCTGTCGACGAAGTCCTCGATCGACTTGGCCGCCTCGCCGCCCACGATCGGCACGGCTGCCGACCTGAAGCGCTCGCGGATTTCGGCTTCGGTGGCCGGTATGACGTCCTGAAGGCCCATCGACAGCTGCCGCCCGTCGCCGAGGACGACATCGATGCTGGCGCCCTGCCTGGCCGGAAACTGCGCGGTCAGTTCCTCGCTCGCCGAGAGGTCGCAGGCATCGATCAGCCGCAGCGTCTCCTTGTCCCGCAGGTCCCTGTAATTGTCTTCCGACAGGCGGCCGCTGGCGAACACTGCCGCAACGCCGTAGGGAATGCTCATCTTGGCTTGCAGCGAACGCTCGAAAGGCCCGGTGTTGTCGCAACCCGGATAGGCCGCCGCGGCGGCGGGGACGCGGATGCTGATCCGTTCGACCGGTGCCGCGCCGGGGCCGATCATCTCGACGAGCTTCAGCGCCGTCTGGCAGGCCGTCTGGGCGAAATTACAGGCCGGTGCCGCCTTGTGATAGACGGCCAGGATATCGGCCTCGCCGTCCGGAAAAAGCTGCACGGATCCCGGCATCGGACGGCGCGCGAAGGCGGCGAAGTAGCCGGATTTTCCCTCCAGCACGTCCGGGCTTCCATAGGCGCCGGCGGCCGCAAGCTGGACGGCCATCCATGCGTTGCGCGCGGCGAAGCCGGGATGGAAGAACATGTCCGATCCGCCGCTCTGCGGCCACTGGTTCAGGCCGGAGGACGTGTTGGCGGCAAAGGCGATCGCGGCCGCGGTCTGTTGCTTGTCGAGGCCGATGAGTCGCGCGGCGCCGCATCCCGCGCCGATCGGGGCCACCAGGCCCGTCGGCCTGAACAGCGTCGAAAGTTCCCGGTCGATCAGCATCCGGCCGAGTCGCCCGCCGACCTCGTAGGCGACGATTGCCGACCGCAGCAGATCAGCCCCCGAGACCGCCTTCGTCTCGGCCAGCGCCAGCAGAAGCGGCCAGACGACGACGCCGTGATGGCATACCGATCCGGCATGCATGTCCTCGCGGACCAGTCCATGCCCCTTGACCGCGTTGACGAAGGCGGCGTCCGCCGGTGTGGCCTGCCGGGTTTCGCCGACAATGTGGCCGCCGCGCGCCGGCGTCACCGCGGCCAGCGCCTGCTGGCTCGGATCAAGCGCGGAAGCCTCGAAGGCGCAGCCGAGGAAATCGAGCAGGCAAAGCTTTGCCTTGGCGGTGGCGGCCGGACTGAACACTTCCAACGGCAGGTCGGCCAGCGTGTCGGCCAATTGCTTCGTGAAGCTTGCCATCCGGGTCCTCCGCGGTTCCTGCTCTTTTAAAGCAATTCCAGGAAAAGTGTGGAGCGGCTTTCCGTCCGGAATTGCGTAAAAACAAAGACTTGGAGCGGTTAGGCGATTCCGTGAAGCGCTGAACCGCTCTAGGCGCGGATTTCTATTCCCGCCCATTCTTCGACGATGCGCACCATCGAGGTGAAGTCCGAGTCCGGCCCGAAACGGGCATTCGTGGCGGCGAGCATCTGTCTTACCAGCGAGCCCGCGACCATCGGCACGCCGAGATTCTCCGCCTCGTCGACGCACATGCGGACGTCCTTGTAGGAAAGGGCGGTGGCGAAGCCGAAATCGAAGGTTCCCGGCAGCACCGCGCGGGGGAACTTGTCCTGGGTGGCGCTGTTGCGGCCGCTCGATGCATTGATGATGTCGCACATGACGCGCGGGTCCAGGCCGGACTTCACGCCCATGGCAAGCGCCTCGGCGGAGAGCAGGATGACAGCCGCCGCGATCATGTTGTTGCCGAGCTTGGCGACCTGGGCGGTGCCGGCGTTTTCGCCACAGTAGAACCGCTTGCCGAAATTGGCCAGCACCGGCTCGATCTCGTCGAACACCGACTTCTTGCACGAAACCATCACCGCGAGCGAGCCGTTGCGGGCTCCGGCGATGCCGCCCGAAACCGGCGCGTCGACCCAGGCGATGCCGCGGCCGGCCAGCTCCGCCGCGATGGTCTTGGCCATGCTAGGCCCGGTCGTCGACAGGTCGATCACCACCTTGGCCTTTGCACCGGACGTCAGGCCGTCGGCGCCAAGCACCACTTCCTTGACGATGGGCGGCGTCGGCAGGCTGCAGAACACAACCTCGGCCTCGTCCGCGACGGCGGCGGCCGTGGCGGCCACACTTATCGAATTGCCCGGCAGGTCCGCGGCGGCATCCGGCCTGCGGTCATGGACAATGACGTGGTGGCCCGCTTCCGCAAGCCGTCTTACCATGGGCGCGCCCATACGGCCGAGCCCAACGAACCCAAGCGTTCGAGTCTGCAAAGTTTTTACTCCGGGAAGGCCGTGCTCGTTCAGACGGCCATGGGCTAGCAAATAAGCCAATTCCGGAGCGCAGCATAAGCTTCGCTCGCCGCATAACAGCTTTGCAGGGCGCCGGTTGGGGCTCACTTGTCAACCATCGCTCCGTGCCCCAAACTCAAGCGTTTGCCGCGTGCTTCGACAATGCGGTTCCCCGCATTCGAGCCAGAGGCCGCCACTGATGTTCGATCTGAAGCAACTGCAGCTGTTCACCGCCGTGGCCGAGTTCGGCAGTTTCTCGCGCGCGGCGGTGGCGCTCTCCATCAGCCAGCCGGTGCTCAGCCGGCAGATCAAGTCGCTCGAGGACAAGGTCGGCGTCGCGCTGCTCTACCGCAATGGCCGCGGCATCGTTCTGACGGAAGCCGGCAAGATCCTGCAAAGCTACGCCGTGGCCCTGCTCGAGCAGGCCGCGCGCGCCGAGACCGAACTGGCGGCGCTGCGCTCCAACCCGCGCGGCACGATCGTGCTCGGAATGCCGCCGTCGGTCGGCGTCGTGCTGACGGCACCCCTGGTGCAAAATTTCCGCGCCCAGTTCCCGCAGGTGAGCCTGAGGGTGATCGAAGGCTTCAGCGGCCATCTGCTCGAATGGCTGGTGATGGGCAAGATCGACGTCGCGGTCCTCTACAATGCGCCGAGGATGAACAATCTCCTGGCCGAACCCATTCTGCGCGACGAGCTGTTCCTGCTCGGCGCCAAAAACGACCCGCACAATCTCGGGCCAGGCCCGGTCGATGCCGACGTGATGTCCAGGCTGCCGATGATCCTGCCGGCGAGGCCGCATGGGCTGCGCGTGGTGCTGGATCACATCCTCGGATCCGCCGGCATCGAGCCCAACATCGAAGTCGAGGTCGACGCCATGCCTTCGACCTTGCGGCTTGTCGAAGCGGGGATAGGCTACACCATCCTGTCCTATTCGAGCTGCCACAACCTCGTCGCGGAAGGCAGGATCAACTACTGGCGCATCCGCAACCCGCCGATCGAGCGGGAGCTGCTTCTGGCGACATCCAGCCAGCGGCCGACCACCACGGTCATACGCGCGCTGACGACGCTGATCCGCGATGAGGTGCGCATCCTGCGCAAGCTGGGGGTCTGGGAGCCACGCCAGCCCGCTCCCGATCATGCCGCCGATGCCGGATAGAACGGACGAAGCCGCCGAAGGCTGAGTTTACGGCCGAGAACACCATAACCTGCCGCGTGGCCAGACGGCGGCCAGTCCGCCATGGCGCTATCGCTCCTGGCGGGAGCGCAAGATCGGTTTGCCGGGGCTCGACTGTTGCGGGTGGAGCGTGACCGGTCCCCATAGCAAGCGCGTATATCATGCATTCCAAAAATGTATTACCTCCAAAGTCCTGATTGCCCGATAGTCCCCCGTGAGTTCCAGTGAACTCAACGTGCCGACGGTCCAACGCCCGGCGCCAAGGGAGGAAAAATTGACGACATTCGCAACCATGTTGCGATCGCTTGCCGTTGTCGCAACGATCGCCAGCGTCACCCCCGCTTTTGCCGGTGGTGTGGATGAATTGCCCAAGAACATCCAGGATGAACTCTACAACAAGGACATGATCGATCCGATGCAGCCGATCGCGGAAAGTGCCTACCGCGACTGGAAGCCGAAGAAGGGTCCGCCATGGACGATCGGTTACGCCAGCTCCTATGCCGGCAACACGTGGCGCGCCGACGTCATGAAGCGGCTGCAGGAAGAGATCATTCCGAAATGGAAGAAGCTCGGCCTGGTCAAGGACGTCATCATCACGCAGTCGAACCTGAACGATTCCACGCAGATCCAGCAGATGCGGCAGCTTGTGGACCAGGGCGTCGACGCGATCATCGTCTGCTGCTCCAACCCGACCTCGCTGAACCAGACCGTCGAATACGCCCATCAGCGCGACGTCCCGGTGTTTTCCGCCGTCGGCTATCTCACCTCGCCCTATGCCGTGAACACCTCGGCGAATTTCGTCGTGGGCGGCAGCATGCTCGGCGAGTGGATGGCCAAGCAGATCAACGGCAAGGGCAATGTCCTGATCGTCGAAGGCATTCCCGGCGCGTCGGCTTCGGACTCGCAGAATGTCGGCATCCTGAAGGCGCTGGCGAAATATCCCGACATCAAGGTCGTGGGCCAGGTCGCCGGCATGTGGACGGACCAGGTCGCCCAGTCCGAAATCCAAAAGTGGCTGGCCACCAATCCAGGCGATCTCAATGGCATCATCATCCAGTCCGCATCCGAGCTCGGTGCCTTGCGCGCGCTGCAGCAGAGCGGCCGCGACATGGTTCCGTTCTCGATCGGCGGCGAAATCGGCGCTCTGTGCTACTGGCGCAACAACAAGGATTTCATCAGCCAAGCGATCCACGCCTGGCCTCCGGGCGACGATTTCGAGCTCGGCTGGAACGTCATGATGCGCACGCTTGAGGGCCAGGGCCCGAAGGTCCAGTCTATCCTGACCAAGCCGCAAACCATGACCTATGATCAGCTCGAGAAGGCTGTTCCGGCCGATTGCAGCGAAGACTCCGACGGTTGGTACAATGTCGGTGCGCAGAACTGGGCAAGCAAGGACTATCTCGACCAGTTCTTCCTGCGCCCGGCCGATCCGGAGGCCTTCAAGCCGAACTGACCGCAACAGGTCCGGCCACCCCGTCGACCTCGACGGGGTGGCCGGCCGTTTATTCCATACAAGTCTAGGCGACCTCCGCCGGCGAACTGGGCCCATGAATGTCGTACCCCACGGTTGAACTCTCTTCGGTCAGGAAGACCTTCGGGCCAACCGTGGCGCTTGGCGGCTGTAACCTGACGGCCTACGCGGGGGAGGTTCATGCGATCATCGGCGGCAACGGCTCGGGCAAGAGCACGCTGGCGAAGGTGATATCCGGCGTGCTGATCCCGGACAGCGGCCAGGTTTCGATCCTCGGAAAGTCCGCGACCTCGCCGCATGAGGCACGCCAGCTCGGCATCTCCAATGTCTTCCAGGAGGTTCTCGTCGCCGACGAGTGTTCGGTTCTGGACAATCTGTATCTCGGTGCGGACGGCCTTCTCGGCTCATCCATGAACCGGGAGGAAAAAGAGGCGAAGGCCGCCGCGCTGATGCGTGAGCTTCTCGGCTTCGACATCGACCTCTCCGGGCTGGTCGGCGAGTTGCCCCTGAGCGTCAAGCAGTGGGTGACGATTGCCAGGGCCCTGCTCACCGATCCCAAGGTGCTTATCCTAGACGAGTCGTCGGCGGCTCTCGACTTCGATTCCACCGAGAGGCTGTTCCGCAAGATGCGGCAGCTGAAGCAGCGCGGGGCGAGCATCCTGATCGTCACCCACCGCATCGCGGAACTGGTGCGCATCGCCGACCGCGCAACCGTTTTGCGCGACGGCGTCGACGTCGGCAAGCTGGCCAAGGAAGAGATCACCGAAGCCAGGATACTCGAGCTGATCGCCGGCGCCGAGCGCAGCGGCACAAGCCGCGATCAGCCCCTGCCGGAGCGGCTCGGCGACCGGCCGGTTCTGCGCGCGACGGATTTTCGCATCTGGCCGGATGCCGCCCCGATCAACTTCACCCTCTATCCCGGCGAGGTCGTCGGCATCACCGGGTTGGACGGGCAGGGGCAGGCGGATTTCGTCAGATGCATCGCCGGCATCCAGGCTCCGGTCGCCGGCCGGCTGGTCGTGGTCAATGAAGGCAAGGCCAGCGAGGTCACGGATCTGGCGTCGGCGCGGCGCAACAACATCAGCTACGTCAGCGGCGACCGCAAGAAAGAAGGCATCTTCGCCAATCTGAGCATTTTCGAGAACCTGTTGCTGCCCGTGTACCGCGAATACCGTTCCGGCGGAGTGCTCAACCTCATCAACCGCACCAAGCTGACGCCGGTGTTTGAGTGGGAATCCAGCAAGCTGGCCGTCAAGATGGGGAGCTCGCAGAACCTGATCACCTCGCTCTCCGGCGGCAACCAGCAGAAAGTGCTGATCGCGCGGTCCTTTGCCGAGAAGCCGGTGGTTCTGGTCCTGAACGATCCGGCGCGCGGCATCGACGTCGGCGCCAAGCTCGATCTCTACCGCAATCTCAAGGAATTCGCCGCTCGCGGCAACGCGGTGGTCTTCCTGTCGAGCGAGCTGGAGGAATTCCTGAACCTGTGCACGCGGGTCCATGTGTTTCGCAACGGCGCGATATCGTCGGATTTCGAGCCGCCGTTCGAGGGACACGCCATTCTCAACGCGATGTTCGGCCGGCGCGCGACGGCGCGTTTGCCTGGCGAGGCCGCCAACGAGAATGGCGAAGCCAGCCAGGCGGCTCTTCCGGAGAGCCACAACCCGAGGCTCGAGCAGGGCAGGCCGGTGCCGAGGCCTGTCAGGCTCATCGAGAAGGAGGTGAACCATATGGCGGCAACACCGTCTTTTGTGCTGAGTTGTCCCGATATCGCGCCGGGGAGCGTCATTCCCGCCCGTTTCGCCGAGGACAACCGGTTGTCGCCCGCGCTTTTCTGGTCAGGCCCGCCGGAAGGCACGCGCAGCTTTGCGCTTGCCGTCACCGATCCCGACCTGCCGGAAGCGTTCAATTTCCCGCGCTCGTTTGCGCATTGGCTGGTGGCCGACATCCCGGCCGACATCCGTGAGCTGCCCGAAGGCGCCAGCGGCAGCTCGCGCTTGCCACGGGGGGCGAGCGAGTTCAACAGCGATTTCGTGACGTTCAAGATCCCGGGGTTCGGCAGGGGCTACGGCGGCCCGTGGCCGCCGGACCGGGCGCACCGGTACTTCTTCACCCTCTATGCTCTCAAGGTGGACAAGGTCGAGTTGCCCGCCGACGCCGATCTTGGAGCATTCGCGGCCGCGGTCATGCCGGTGGCCATCGATGCAGCGTCTTTCGTGGCGGTCTACGGGCCCGCAAGGAAGTCATTGCCCGGTTAGGACCGGGTCGGGAATTCCCCAATCAGGAGGATCATATGAGTAGATATGGAAGCAGGAGCAGCTTTGATCTGGAGTGGATCGAACGATGGGCGAGGAAAGTCAACGATGACCGCATCCTGCCGGTGATCGGACGCTTCTTTACCAGCAAGTTCGTCCTCGGCTTCGACGACACCGAATATCTGGTGGACGTTCGGGGCGGCAAGATCCAGAAGATCGCCCAGGGCCTCACGCCGAACGACATGGGCGTGGAATTCTGGCTGAAGGCGCCGAGCAGCGCCTGGTCAAAATTCGCCCAGGAAATCCCGCCGCCGATGTTCAACGACATCTGGGCGATGGCGCATCCGCTGCACAAGCAGCTGATCATCGAGGGCAATTCGCTCCCCTTCTGGCAGAATCTGCGGGCGCTGACGCGTATGCTCTCGCTGATGCGACAAGTTTAACGGCAGCGCAGGAGAGTTGTCATGAATACACATGATCCCATCGTCGGGCGTTACGTTTATGTCCAGTGCGAAGGCAAGACGTACCGCACCTATTACGAGGAACACGGCGAGGGCATTCCGATGGTCTGCCTGCACACCGCCGGCACCGACGGCCGCCAGTACCGGCATCAGCTGTGCGACCCCGACATCAGCAGCAATTTCCGCGTCATCGCGTTCGACATGCCCTGGCACGGCAAATCGATCCCGCCGGCGGACTTCCACCTGATGGAGGACGAATACAAGCTCACGACCAAGTTCTACTGCGAGTTCATCGTGGCGTTCTGCCGCGCGCTCGACCTGCGCAAGCCCGTCCTCATGGGCCAGTCGATGGGTGGCAACATCTGCCTGGCGTTGGCGCTGCGCTACGAGAACGAATTCTCCGCCTTCATCGCTCTCGAAGCCTGCGACTACTCACCGGGCTGGTGGATCGATCCGCTGCATCATCCCCACATCCATGGCGGCGAAGTGGTCGCTACCTCGGTGTTCGGCCTCATGGCGCCGCAGTCGCCGGACGATTACCGCTGGGAGACCTGGTGGTACTATGCGCAGGGCGGCCCCGGCATTTTCAAGGGCGACCTGTATTTCTACAGCGTCGATTCGGATTTCCGCGATCAGTGCCAGAAGATTTCCGGCAAGGTGCCGATCTACTTCCTGACCGGCGAGTACGATTTCGCCTGCACGCCGGAGATGACCCAGCGCACGGCCGAGAAGGTCAAGAATTCGGAATGCATCATCTTCGGCGGCGGTCATTTCCCGACGTCGGAGGATCCGGTCAAGTTCAAGGAAGTCGTCACCCCCGTGCTGAAGAAAATCCTCAGCGCGGATCCTGAACGCCGCGGCCAGGGCGGCAATGCCTTGTCGGGGCGCGGCGTATCCGACAGCAGGTCCGTGGGTCGCAGCGAGCGACCGGGTGAAGGCCGGAAAGTCATCGAGTTCTAGGTCGCGCTGGCAACGGAAGACCAAAGTTGATGTCGCAGTCCAGGGGTTCCCAAAACACCTACCTGTTGGTCCCGATCCTGCTGATCGCGCTGCTCTTGAGCACCGCGGTCATCAGGGGGCCGAACCTCGTCTCCTTGTCGGGGTTCGGCAGCGCCATCATAGTGTCGGCGCCCCTGATCCTGGCGACATTCTCGCTGATGGCGCTCGCCGTGGCGGGACGCGGCACGGTCGACCTTGCGGTTGGTCCGCTGCTCGCCTTCATCAACGTCACGATCGTCAAGCTCAACGGCCTCGGCATCGTGACCGGTCCCTTCGGCGTCTTGCTGGTCGCCCTTGGAATAGGCGTCCTCTATCAACTCTTCTTTGCCCTCGTCATCATCTTCGTGCGCGTCCAGCCGATCATCGTCGCGCTCAGCGGCTTCCTGGCGCTGACCGGCATCAACCTCGTCATCCTGCCCAGGCCTGGCGGCACCGCGCCTGAATGGATGGCGTCATGGGGCATCGGCAATACGATCTTCTCGCCGATCCTGTTGATCGTGCTGTTGGCCATCGCCGCCTGGCTGCTGTTCACCATGACCTCGTTCTACGCGAACCTGCGCCTGATGGGTTACGATGAGCGCGCGGCCTATACGAGCGGCGTGCGCATCAATGTGGTGCGGGTCGGCGCCCACGTCATCGCCGGCCTCTTCGTCGGCCTGGGCGCGATCTGCTACACCGCCCTGATCGCGTCCGGAGATCCGACGCAAGGCACCACCATGACGCTGACCGCGGTGACCGCCCTGGTGCTGGGCGGGGTGAGCCTGTCCGGCGGCCGCGGCGGCGTGGCGGGCGGGCTGCTTGGGGCGCTCAAC
>NZ_RZTO01000629.1:0-3724 GCF_003997225.1 Mesorhizobium sp. M2C.T.Ca.TU.002.02.1.1 | reverse complement strand
TGGCAGGCCTTCGCCAGGGCGCTCGACGGCATCGAAACCTTCGACACGCCGTCGGTCGTCAAGAAGCGCTCGCGCGATTTCTTCTGGTACAGCCCGATCCTCAGCCGCCAGCTGTCGTCCTGTTTCGGTGACCTCGTCGCGGCACCTGCGTCGGTGGACGAACTGGCGCGCTGCCTGGCGGTGGCGGCTGAGTGGCGGGTGCCGGTCGTCATCCGCGGCGGCGGCACCGGCAATTACGGCCAGGCCGTGCCGATGGATGGCGGGCTGATCGTCGACATGACCCGCATCTCGCGCGTGCTGGAGATCGGCCCCGGCACGGTACGCGCCGAGGCCGGCGCCCGCATCGGCGACATCAATGCGGCGCTTGCGCAACATGGCCGCGAACTGCCGATCGTGCCCTCGACCGAGGCGATCGCCACCATCGGCGGCTTCATCGCCGGCGGCTCCGGCGGCATCGGCTCGATCCGCCACGGCATGCTGCGCGACGGCAAGAACATCCAGGCGATCACGGTTCTGTCAATGGAGAAGAAACCGCAACGTCATGTCTTCACCGGTCCTGAAATCCTCGCCATCCATCATGCCTGGGGGCTGAACGGCGTCATTACCGACGTGACGCTCGGCACCGTCGCGTCGCCGCGTTGGCGCAACGTCGTCGCCTCTTTCGACACTTATCGGCAGGCTTTCGAGGCCGGCATGGCGCTCGGCGACGCGCGCGCGCTGAACCTCAAGCTGCTGACCACCGTGGACGGTCGCATCGCGGCTTCGATCGCCAAGCTCGGCGAGCTCGCGAAGCGCCGCCGCGACCTCGCCATAGTCATCGTGGCCGAGCCGGATGCGGCAGCGGTTCGCGATGTGCTGCGCCATCATGGCGGCACAGTCGAGATCGACCTGGATGCTGAAGGCATCGCGGCTTCCGGTCTGCCGGCGCTGTCCGAGTTCTCCTACAACCACACCACGCTGCAGGTGCTGAAGCAGGACCGCACGGTGACCAATCTGCAGGTGACGTTCCCCGCGCCGCTCGACAGTCGCCCGATCGAGCCGCTGCGGAAAATCTTCGGCGACGAGGTGCTGATGCATCACGAATTCGCGCTGCTCAACGACAGGCTTGTCGCCTTCGACCTGCCGATCGTGCGCTACACCGACGACGCGCGCCTGGCGGAAATCACAGCCGTCTACGAGGCGCAGGGACTGGGCACCTCGAACCCGCATCTACCCTATGTCGAAGGCGGCAGCATGAAGCCGGATTTCAAGCATCTGGCTTGGAAGAAAAGGCTCGACCCGGCCGGTCTGCTCAACGCGGCGAAATCGCGCTTCTGGAATGAGGTGAAGGACTTGTCCGCGGAAGAGATCGAGGCTTTGCCTCGCCGACGGAAGAAGGATGGCGGATAAACTGCCCTGGCGCCTGCGTACCTTGCGCTACGCAGGCGCCACGACTGCTAGTGCAGGTAGCCGAGCAGCCAGAGAATGATGATGATGGGCAACGGAATCCCGATAAGCCAAAGCAATCCGCCTCGCAGCATGACGATCTCCAAATTGTCGTTATGTGAGGCAACGCTAACGCGCGGGCTTGGTTCCCGGGTAATGTTTTGCGCACGAGCGACGCAGGCGTGCATCGTCACTGATCACCTCGGTCTCGCCCCTTAAGGCCTTGTGGTCATTTGTCTAAAAGCGATGGACGGCATTCTCCGCCGTCCCCGATTTTCGTCGCACAATCGCGTCTTTTTTCCTGCAATTGAAGGCCATTTTCTGGCCCTAACCCATTCAATTTATTACAGGAATTTAATGTGCGTCGGAATTGCGCGCCAGAATCCGCAAGCCTATGCTTCGGGCAGGATCGCGGCCCTGTGACCTGCCTCGCGCATGTCTGACGACGCGATCGGCGAGGGTTCGGCGGGCGGCTCCGCGCGGCGGACCTTCCGGACGCGGCTTGATGAGCAGGTGACAGAAGTGGACGACGAAGTCGTCAGCCGGCGCAAGCGCCGCAGCGAGCCAATGCCGCTCAGCGAGCCTCTGGCCCGCAGCGAGCCCACGCTTCCCAACAGGGACGCGACCCAGGTCGGGCCGCCGCTCGCGCGCCGGTCGCGGCGCGGCTGGATCGTTGCGCTGCTCCTCGTCCTGGCCGCGGCTGGCGCCGCGCTCTGGCTGCATCCCCTTCAGGTCCAGCAGCAGAGCGGCCATCGTGGCGGCGGCCGTTTCCGTGGCGGCGGCGATCTCGCGCAGCCGGTTGCCGTCGCGTCGGTGACGCAGGCCGATATCCCGATCGTGCTCGAAGCGCTGGGAACCGTGACGCCGCTGTCGACCGTGACGGTGCGCGCGCAGGTCAGCGGACAGATCACCCAGATCGGCTTCACCGAGGGCCAGAATGTGAAGAAGGGCGACTTCCTGGCCCAGATCGACGACCGCACGCTGAAAGCGTCGCTGCATCAGTGGCAGGGTCAGCTGGAGCACGACCAGGCGCTGCTTGCCGATGCCAAGCTCGACCTCGACCGCGACCTGAAGCTCACATCGAACGCCATCACGCAGCAGGCGGTCGACCTGCAGCGCGCCACCGTCCAGTCCGACGAGGGGACCGTGGTGTCCGACCAGGCGCAGATCGAGGCCGTGCAGGTCAACATCGCCAACAGCCATATCACGGCGCCTGCCGACGGCCGCATCGGCCTGCGCCTCGTCGACCAGGGCAACTACGTCACGCCGGGCGACGCCACCGGTATCGCGGTGATCGCCGAAATGCAGCCGATCTCGGTGCTGTTCTCGCTGCCCGAGGACAGCCTGGCGCAGGTGCTGGAACAGACGCACGGCAATGCCGGGCTGAAGGCCAGCCTGTTCGACCGCAACGATACAAAGCAGATCGCCGAAGGCACGCTGCAGACGATCGACAACCAGATCGATCCGACCACCGGCACGGTGAAGCTGCGCGCCGTCTTCCCCAACACCGATGGCGTGCTCTATCCCAACCAGTTCGTCAACGTGCATCTTCTGGTGCGCACGCTGACCGGCGTCAGCGTGCTGCCCAACGCCGCCATCCAGCATGGCGCGCCAGGCACCTTCGTCTATCAGCTCAATGACGACGGCACCGTCTCGGTGAAGACCGTTACGCTCGGCCCGGGCAACGCCACCGTCACGCAGTTGCTTTCCGGCCTGGCGCCAGGCGCCAAGGTCGTGGTCGACGGCGTCGACCGGCTGAAGGACGGCGCCAAGGTCTCCGTACCCGACAATGCCGCGCCAGTCTCAGGTGCAGCGCCGGCCGCCGGCGCTGCACCTGCGCAGCCGCAAGCGGCCGGGACAGGCAGCCCGGCTGCTGGCGCGGCAAACTCCGGCAACACGCCCACCGCCAATTCCGGCAACGCGTCCGCCGCCTCCAATGACCAGGCCGGCTCGGCAGGCAGCGGCCAGGCAGGCGAGGGCACGGATGCATCGGGCGCTGGCGCCAGCCACAAGCACCGTCACCATCGCCGCGACGGCGGCGGTAATGCAGGCGGTGGCGGCAATGGCGGCGACAGCGGCGCCAGCCAATGAACGCGCCGAGCGGTCTCGTTGCCGGCTGGCTGAACCCGTCGCGACCGTTCATCCTGCGGCCGGTGGCGACCACGCTGATCATGGCCACCATCCTGATCGTCGGCATGATCGCCTATCTGTTCCTGCCGCTCTCGGCTCTGCCGGAGGTCGACTACCCGACGATCCAGGTGCAGACCTTCTATCCCGGCGCCAGCCCGGAGGTGATGAC
>NZ_RZTO01000628.1:0-3738 GCF_003997225.1 Mesorhizobium sp. M2C.T.Ca.TU.002.02.1.1 | reverse complement strand
GCTCCCCCTTCTCCCTTTGTGGGAGAAGGTGTCGCCGAAGGCGGCGGATGAGGGGTGCTCCAGCTTGGCGCAAACCGGCGCCCAGGACACCGACGCCTCATTCCTTCCAACACCCCTCATCCGTCTCGGCGCTATGCGCCGATCCACCTTCTACAAGGGGAGAAGGGGAGGCGCGCGCATGACCCAGCTCGGCGCCACCATCACCGCCGAAGGCATCCGCTTTGCCGTCTGGTCCTCATCGGCGCGACGCCTCTGGGTCTCGCTTTTCGACGACGCTGGCGCGCGCGAGATCGACCGGCTGGAACTCAACCCGCAAGGCGAGGGCGTGCATGCGCTCCTTGTCCGCGGCCTTGCAGCGGGCACGCGTTACGGCTTTCGCGCCGACGGCGACTACGCGCCCGAACGGGGTCTGTGGTTCGACCCGGATAAGCTTCTCACCGACCCCTATGCCGTCGAGGTCGATCGTCCATACCAATACCATTGGCGGTTTGCTGCCAAACGCAACGAAGGCGCCGATACAGCCTCGCTGATGCCGAAGGCCGTAGCGCGGTCCCTGCCCAAGCCGGTGCCGGCCAAGCCGCCGCTGTTCCAACCCGGCGGCCTGATCTACGAGCTTAATGTCCGCTCTTTCACCAGGCTGCACCCGGACGTCCCGGAAGCGCAGCGCGGCACCGTCGCGGCGCTCGCCCATCCGGCCATCATCGAGCACCTGAGGCGTCTCGGTGTGTCAGCCGTCGAGCTGATGCCGGTCACCGCATGGATCGACGAGCGGCATCTGCCGCCGCTCGGCCTCGGCAACGCCTGGGGCTACAATCCCGTCACCTTCATGGCGCTCGACCCGCGCCTGGCGCCCGGCGGCCTCAAGGAATTGCGCGACACCGTCGCCACGCTGCGCAAGGCGGGCATCGGCACCATCCTCGACCTCGTCTTCAACCATACCGGCGAGAGCGACCGGCTCGGGCCGACGCTGTCGCTGCGCGGGCTCGATGCGCTGGCTTATTACCGGCATCAGCCGGACGGCAGGCTGGTCAACGACACCGGCACCGGCAACACGGTCGCCTGCGATCATCCGGTGGTGCGCGAGATGGTGCTCGACACGCTGCGCCACTTCGTCCGCTTCGCCGGCGTAGACGGCTTCCGTTTCGATCTGGCGCCGGTGCTCGGACGCGTCGACGGCGCTTTCGATCCGGAAGCGCCGCTGCTCCGGCACATTGCCGGCGACCCTGTGCTCGCCGACCGCGTGCTGATCGCCGAACCGTGGGATATCGGTCCGAACGGCTACCAGCTCGGCAATTTCCGCCCGCCCTATCTGGAATGGAACGACCGCTACCGCGACGATGTCAGGCGCTTCTGGCGCGGCGATGCCGGCGCGATCGGCGCGCTGGCGACACGGTTAGCCGGTTCTTCCGATGTCTTCGGCAGAGAGGGCGGCCCGGTCAGCCGCACGGTCAACTTCATCGCCGCGCATGACGGCATGACGCTGGCCGACATCGTCGCTTACGAGCGCAAGCACAACGAAGCCAATGGCGAGCAGAATCGCGACGGCCACAACGACAATCTGTCCTGGAACAACGGCGTCGAGGGCGAGACGGGCGACGAGGCGATCAGCGTGTCCCGCTCCGGCGACCGGCGCGCGTTGCTCGCCACGCTTTTCGCTTCGCGCGGCACCATCATGCTGACGGCCGGCGACGAGTTCGGCCGCACGCAAAAAGGCAACAACAACGCCTACGCCCAGGACAACGCCATCACCTGGCTCGACTGGGCCGGCCGTGATCACGCGCTCGAGCAATATGCATCGTCGCTCGCTACGCTGCGCCGGGCCTTTCCTGCGCTGACGGATACGCACTTCCTGACCGGCGAGCCCGCCGACGGATCGGAAATCCCCGACGTCGCCTGGCTGACCGAGACCGGCGCGCCGCCCGGCGAGGCCGACTGGAACGATCCCGGCCGCCATCGCCTCGTCATGTTGCTCGGCGACAACGAGGGCGGCCGCCTTGCCGTGATGATCAATGGCGACCGCCGGCAATGCGTCTTCACCTTGCCCGCGCGGGATGGCTTCGAGTGGCTCCCGGCGGTCGAGACGCAGCCGGTCGATCTTGCGCGGCCGTTACCCGGCCGCAGTGTCGTTTTCATGATCGAGCGGCGTGCCGCTCGATCGGGCAACAGGAAGGGCTCGTGATGGCTGGCGACAATTCCGGGCAAGGGAGCGAATGGTGGCGCGGCTGCGTCATCTACCAGGTCTATCCGCGCTCCTTCCAGGATACGACCGGCAACGGCAGCGGCGACCTCAAGGGCATCACTGCGCGGCTCGCCCATATCGCTTCGCTCGGTGTCGACGCCGTCTGGCTGTCGCCCTTCTTCAAGTCGCCGATGGCTGATATGGGCTACGACGTGTCGGACTACCGCGATGTCGATCCGATGTTCGGGACGCTGGAGGATTTCGATGCGCTGGTCGCCGAGGCGCACCGGCTCGGCCTGAAGCTCATCATCGACCAGGTGATCTCGCATTCTTCCGACAAGCACGAATGGTTCGTCGAAAGCCGCGCCAGCCGCGACAACGCCAAGGCGGACTGGTACGTCTGGGCCGATGCGAAGCCGGACGGCAGCGCGCCCAACAATTGGCAATCGCTGTTCGGCGGTCCCGCCTGGGAGTGGGACGCCACCCGCCGGCAATATTACATGCACAACTTCCTGGCAGCGCAGCCGGACTTGAATTTCCACAACCCGGAGGTCCAGGACGCGCTGCTCGACACCGCGCGCTTCTGGCTGGAGCGCGGCGTCGACGGTTTCCGGCTGGATACCGTCAACTACTATGTCCACGACCGCTGGCTGCGCGACAACCCGCCCCTGGCGTCAAGCGTCGCCGGCACCAACGGTGCGACCAGCACCTATGCCTTCCAGGAGCATCTCTTCGACAAGACGCGCCCCGAGAACCTCGATTTCCTGAAACGCTTCCGCGCGCTGCTTGACGAATATCCGGGCCGCGCCGCGGTCGGCGAGGTGGGCGACGAGGAGCGCTCGCTGCAGACGCTCGCCGCCTATGTCTCCGGCGGCGACAAATTGCAGATGTGCTACACGTTCGACCTGCTCAGTCCGCAATTTTCCGCCGCCCATGTGCGCGGCTGCGTCGAGGCGTTCGAGACGACCGCCCCGGACGGTTGGGTCTGCTGGGCCTTCTCCAATCATGATGTCGTGCGCCACGTCAGCCGCTGGACGCGGCCCGGCGAGAGCATGGACGCGGTGGCGAAGTTCTCGATCGCGCTGCTGTCATGCCTGCGCGGCTCGATCTGCCTCTATCAGGGCGAGGAACTGGGGCTGGAGGAAGCCGAGCTTGCCTATGAGGATTTGCGCGATCCCGTCGGCATCCGCTTCTGGCCGGGCGTGAAGGGCAGGGACGGCTGCCGCACGCCGATGGTCTGGGAAGCGGAGGCCGAGAATGCCGGTTTTTCGACGGCCAAGCCCTGGCTGCCGGTGCCGCAGGCGCATCGCGCCCGGGCGGTCGACGTCGAGAATGGCGAGGCGCGTTCGGTGCTTGCCGCCTATCGGTCGATCCTTGCCCTGCGCAAGGCCCATCCGGCGCTGATCGAAGGCTCGATCCGCTTTCTCGATGCCGAAGGCGATGTGCTCGCTTTCCTGCGCGAGCGCGACGGCGAAAGGCTGCTTTGCGTTTTCAATTTCTCGGCCGAGGCCACAGGCTGGGCGCTGCCCGCGGAGATCGGCGAGGCCGAGATAACGGCC
>NZ_RZTO01000627.1:0-3742 GCF_003997225.1 Mesorhizobium sp. M2C.T.Ca.TU.002.02.1.1 | reverse complement strand
CGACACGGGTGAGGGCGGATATTGCGCGCTGGCGGGAGGCCGGGCTGATCGATCCCGCAACAGCGGAGGCATTGACGCGCGACGTCGCGGCCAACGAGCGCGCGTCGCTGAGTTTCGGCTCGATCCTGGCGATGATGGCAGCACTTCTGTTCGGCGCCGCGATCCTGATCTTCGTCGCCGCGAATTGGGAGGTCATTCCGCGTCTCGTTCGCGTGGCGGCGCTGTTTGCGGTCATCCTCGCCGGCTATGTCGGCGGCGCGGTGCTGAAGACGCGCGACCATGACGCGATCGGCGAGGCGCAGTGGATCGTTGCGGCCGCCGCCTTCGGCGGATCGATCGCGCTGATCGGCCAGATGTATCACCTCTCGGGCGACGAGGCCTCGGCGCTGCTCACCTGGTGCGCCGGCACGGCACTGGCGGCGGTGGCGCTGCGTTCGAATCCGCTGACGGTGGCTGCGATCGGCATCGCCGATGCCTGGCTGGTGCTCAAGGGGTTCGGCTTCTACTGGCGCGCGGAAATTCCGCATCTCTTCATCGTCGTGGCGATCGTTCTGTTCGCCATCTCGTTCTGGACGCGCAGCCGGGCCGCGCGCCATCTCATCATCCTGTCGGTCATCCTCTATCTGGTTCTGTTGGCGACGGATCACGACACGCTGCCGGTGGCGATTTCGCTGGCCATCGCCTCGGCGCTGCTCTTTGCCGCTTCGGTCTTTGCCGGCGACTCGATCGACAGGATCCTTCAACTGGGCGGCCGGCTGCCCTTGCACGCCTTGTTCGGCTTCCTCACCGGGATGGCGATCATCCAGTTCGATCTGGCGGATGAAAGCACTTACAACAGCGGTTTCGCCGTCGCCTCGATCGTAGCCCTTGCCGGCATCGTCGCGGCAATCATGCTGGCGGGCCGAGAGAGCAGGGGGCTGCGCTGGCTGGCCTATGCCGGCTTCGCCTTCGAACTCGCCATCATCTATGGCGTCACCTTGCGATCGATGCTGGATACGGCCGGCTTCTTCCTGGCGGCGGCCGTGCTGCTCGGCATGCTGGCGCTGGTCATCATCCGCATCGAGAAGCGCATGAAAGCGCCTGCCGGGACAGGAGCTGCGGCATGACCGGCAAGAAACTGATCCTCTCGGCGCTGGTGCTGGCGCTCGTCCAGATCGGCTTCCTCAGCTGGATCATCGCAGGCCGGGCGGCAATCCTGCGCAACGGCAAGGAAGTGCTCTTAAAGGTCGAACCGGTCGATCCGCGCGATCTCCTGCGCGGCGACTACATCTCGCTCAACAACAACATTTCACGCATCCCGGTGAAGCTGATCGCCAACATTCCGCAAGGCGCGTTCTCCAGCGACGACGGCTCGATCACGGTGCGATTGAAGAAGGGCGCGGACGGTTACTGGCAGCCAACGGCAGCCTGGCTCGGCAAAGCGCCGGCCCCGGCTGCGGCGGACGAGGCGGATATCGCCGGACATGTCGCGGCGGGCTGGGATCTTCGCAGCCCCGACATGACGATCGCGCCCGACTATGGGATCGACCACTTCTATCTGCCCGAAGGCGAAGGCGTGGCGATCCAGGCCGACATGCGCGTGCGGCCGTTCGGCATCAAGCTCGCGCTTGCCACCGACGGCACGGCGCAGATCAAGGCGCTGATGGACGGCGACAAGACGCTGTTCGAGGAGCCGCTTTATTAGAGACCATTAGGCACCGTCCTCCTTCGCCAAGGGCTTCGGAGGACACCCTTCGCTCTGACGAGCTCCAGGTGGCCTGCCACCCGAAGCTCGTCAGAGCGAAGGGTGGTGCGGATGAAGGGACTCGAACCCCCACGCCTTTCGGCACTGGAACCTAAATCCAGGGCGTCTACCAATTCCGCCACATCCGCTTTCCCCGGCAATCCCATGTAGCCATCATTCTGTCAATGTCAGGGCTCAAATGGCCATTATTCGCCTGATCGCGAAGATGGTTGAAAATTAGCCTAGCCTGTGACAAAAGGCGTGTCGAATGTGACGGGACGCGACTATCCGCTTCTACAGAATGTAAGAAGAAGTAGGAAAAACAAAGACTTCTTCACATTTTGGGAAGTGCAGTTCAGGAGAGTTTGAGCCGCTTAGCGGTCAAATCACCGGGTTCCGTACAGAAAGCCATTTCCGGCAAGATTATACCGGCAGGCTGTGAACGGCTAAGGACCGTTTGGCAGCCTCATTGGTGAAGACAAAGGTTTTAGGATGCAGGTCACCGAAACACTCAACTCCGGTCTCAAGCGCGAGATCAAGATCACCGTGCCGGCCGGTGACATGGAAGCCAAGCTGATGGCGCGGCTGACCGATGCTCGCGACAAGGTGCGCATCAACGGCTTCCGCCCCGGCAAGGTGCCGGTGCAGCATCTGCGCAAGATGTACGGCAAGTCGTTCATGGCCGAGGTCGTCAACGAGATTCTCAACGACTCGACCCGTTCGATCATCTCGGGGCGCGGCGAAAAGGCCGCCATGCAGCCCGAAGTGATCATGACCGAGGACGAGAAGGAAGCCGAGAAGATCCTGGCCGGCGGCGCCGATTTCGAATTCAGCCTCAATTACGAGGTCATCCCGGCGATCGAGATCAAGGATTTCTCCGACATCAAGGTGACGCGTCAGGTCTATGACGTGCCGGAGCAGGAAGTCGACGATCAGGTCAAGCGCGTTGCCGAATCGGCGCGCAGCTACGAGCCGAAGACCGGCAAGGCCGCCGAGGGCGATCGCGTGAGCATCGACTATGTCGGCAAGATCGGCGGCGAGGCGTTCGCCGGCGGCGCCGGCACCGACCAGCCGCTGGTGCTCGGCTCCAAGGAGTTCATCCCCGGCTTCGAGGACCAGTTGATCGGCACGAAGGCCGGCGACGAGAAGCAGGTCACCGTCACGTTCCCCGAAAACTATCAGGCGGCGCATCTGGCCGGCAAGGAAGCCACCTTCGACGTCACCGTCAAGGAAGTGTCGGCGCCCGGCGCGCTCGAGGTCAATGACGAGACGGCCAAGAATCTCGGCCTGGAATCACTGGAGCGCCTGCGCGAGATCGTGCGCGGCCAGCTCGAGAACCAGTTCGGCTCGATGACCCGCCAGAAGGTAAAGCGCCAGCTGCTCGACCAGCTCGACGCATCCTACTCCTTCGAGGCGCCGTCAAAGCTCGTCGAGGCCGAGTTCAACAACATCTGGGCTCAGGTCAACCGTGACCTCGAAGCCGCCGGCCGCACTTTCGCCGACGAAGAGACGACGGAAGAAGAGGCGCGCGCCGAATATATGCGCCTTGCCGAGCGCCGTGTGCGCCTTGGCCTGGTTCTGGCCGAGATCGGCGAGAAGGCCGGCGTCACCGTGTCGGACGAGGAATTGCAGCGCGGCCTGTTCGAGCAGGTGCGCCGTTTCCCGGCTAACCAGCAGCAGGAAGCCTTCGAGTTCTATCGCAGCAATCCGGAAGCCATCAACGCGCTGCGGGCGCCGATGTTCGAGGAGAAGGTCGTCGACTATCTGCTCGGCCAGATTTCGGTCAATGACGTCAAGGTCGGCAAGGATGAGCTGATGGCCGACGACGAAGAGGCCGAAACCGCGACCAAGGCGAAGCCGGCCAAGAAGGCCTCCTCGAAGAAGGCCGAAGCCAAGGCAGAGGCGGGCGAAGCCGCCGGCGAGGCCGAGGAGCCGAAGAAGAAGGCGGCGCCGAAGAAGAAGGCTGCCAAGGAAGCCGAGTGACAGGTTTCAATACCGCGATTTAGAAAAGGCCGCCTC
>NZ_RZTO01000626.1:0-3760 GCF_003997225.1 Mesorhizobium sp. M2C.T.Ca.TU.002.02.1.1 | reverse complement strand
CTCCGGCGCCACCTGGGTGTCGCTGCACCATGGCGGCGGCGTCGGCATGGGCTTCTCCCAGCATGCCGGCATGGTGATCGTCGCCGACGGCACGGCTGAGGCGGCCAAGCGCCTGGAGCGCGTGCTGTGGAACGACCCGGCGACCGGCGTCATGCGTCATGCCGACGCCGGCTACGACATCGCCATCGAGTGCGCCAAGGAGCACCAGCTCAACCTGCCGGGCATACTGGGCTAGAGCATGATGCCGAAAAGTGTGAAACGGTTTTCTGACAACATCATGCTCCATACCAAGAAGACAGAGCCGGATGATTTCAAGTCGAATCGACTTGAAATCGTTCGGCTCTAAGCCATGCGCATCCTCCGTGCCGCCGATTACCGCGTCATGCCGTGGAAGAATGGCGGCGGTACGACCACCGAGATCGCCGTTTCGCCCGAAGGAGCCGGGCTCGACGATTTCGACTGGCGCATCTCCATGGCCCGCGTCGAAACCAGCGGGCCGTTCTCCAGCTTCGCCGGCATCGACCGCACGCTGTCGGTGCTGGAAGGCGAGGGGATTGTCCTCGACGTCGCCGGCCTGCCCCCGACGCGGCTGACCGCGGCCTCAGTGCCGCTCGCCTTTCCGGGCGACGTGCCGACCAGTGCTGCGCTGATCGGCGGTCCGATCACCGATCTCAACGTCATGACCCGCCGTGGCCGCATGGCCCATGAGGTCGAGCGCCGGCCTTTCTCCGCCGAGATTCGCCTCGCGCCGCGCGCCGACACCACGCTCGTTCTTGCCGTTGGCGCCGGCGCCAGCCTCTTCACGGACGATGCGCCGAGCTTGGAACCACTCGATATGCTGATCGTCGACCGGGACAGCCCGGAATTGCGGCTTCAGCCAAAGGGGCAGGGCCTGCTTTTCGTGATCGGGCTCCACCGCCTCGCCGCCAACCGTTAACGGCTGTTGCCAAACATGATCGCGGCTCAGGCGAATTATCGCTCGGCCCCTTGCATGTATCACGAAAAAGCCTGAATCCTTGCCCTGATCCAACCGGGGGCGGAGAGCGAGGGGCGTTCGCCCACGAGCTGTCGAAAGGGCACGCCCCCATTGTGGTGCGCAAAACAAACTTTCGGCCGATCAATCATGCAACCAATTGCAATTGAACCGGTTTTAGGGCCATTGCCGTGGCGGTGACGCCGCATTGCGCCCCCGCTTACGGAATTTTCAATGAACATTCAGACGAATCCGAACAAAATCGAACAGACAAGCGCCGGCTTCCCGACGGTGACGGAAGCGCCGATACGCTCCAATTTCCTGCCTGAGGACCGGCTGCGCGCCTTGGGCGTCGCGCTCGCCAAGGGCGAGGTCAAGGAATTGTTCGGCCTTGCCCCGTTCGAGTTCCAGGCCCGCATCCGCGACAACGCCAAGAAGATTCTCGAAGTCTATCGCTCGACCAATGCCGCGCAGGCCAAGGGCGAAACCATCACGCCTGCCGCGCAATGGCTGCTCGACAACAATTACCTGGTCGAGGAGACCATCTTCCAGGTCAAGCGCGACCTGCCGCGCCGCTTCTACCGGCAATTGCCGACGCTCACGCTCGGCAACGGCACGGTGCTGCCACGCGCCTTCGTCGTTGCCTGGAGCTATGTCGAGCATTCCGACAGCTCCGTCTCGGCCAACATGTTCAAGGCGATCGTCGAGGGCTTCCAGTCGGTCGAGCCGATGAAGATCGGCGAGCTCTGGGCGCTACCGTCGCTGCTGCGCTTCGTGCTGATCGAGAACCTGCGCCGCATCGCCGTGCGCGTCGAGCGCACCAGGCAGATGCGCCATATCGCCAACGAGGTCGCCGACCGGGTGCTTGCGACCGACGACAATGCCGACCGCACCAGGATCCTGTCCAGCTACAGCGCGCATGCGCAGGACACCACTTTCGCCACCCAGCTGCTTTACCGCCTGCGCGACGGGTCGCAGAATGCCGGCCGCGCGCTGGAATGGTTGGAGGGCGAGCTCGAGAAGAGCGGCTCCGACGCCGAAGAGATCATCATCTCCGAGCATCAGACGCTGTCTTCGGGCAACGTCACCACCGGCAACATCATTCGCGGCCTGCGCCTCATCAACGACGTCGACTGGACGGTCTGGTTCGAAGGCGTCAGCCGCATCGACACGCTGCTGCGCGAAAAGACCGATTTCGCCGACCTCGATTTCTTCTCGCGCGACCAGTACCGCACCGCGATCGAGCAGCTGGCGCGCCGCTCGGATCTCTCCGAATACCGCGTCGCCGAAAAGGCGATCGAGCTTGCCGGTCATACGCCCGGGCTCACCGATGCGTCCGGCGTGCCGGAGACGGCGGACCCCGCCGTGCATACCGATGTCGGCTTCTTCCTAGTCGGGCCGCGCCGGCAGGAACTGGAAAAAGCGATCGGCTACCGCCCGCCCTTCTATGTGACCTTCAAGCGCGGCTTTGCCAGCGCCGGCTGGCTGGGCATCGTCGTGCCGGTCTTCCTGCTGACGGTGCTGCTGCTGGTGCTCTCGGGCAGGGCGCTCGCCAATCTCGGCCTGTCGGTGGAATCGATCACGCTGATGCTGGCGCTGTTCGCCGTGCCGGCAAGCGAGGGCGCGCTGGCCTTCTTCAACACCGTGGTGGCGCTGTTCCTCAAGCCGACCAGGCTTGTCGGCTACGACTACAACAAGCACGGCATTCCGGCCGGGGCGCGCACGCTGGTCGTGGTGCCCTCGCTGATCGGCTCGCGCGACGATGTCGAGGAAAACATCCGCAACATCGAGGTGCATCACCTCGCCAACACGGCGCAGGAGATCCATTTCGCGCTGTTGTCCGACTGGCCGGACTCCAAGACCGAGATCGACGCCGCCGACATCGAGATCCTGCAATATGCCCGCGACGAGATCGCCAGGCTCAACGCGCGCTATCCGTCGGAAGGCTCGCCGCGCTTCTACCTCCTGCACCGGCGCCGGCTCTACAACCAGGCGCAGGGCTGCTGGATGGGCTGGGAGCGCAAGCGCGGCAAGCTGCATGAGTTGAACCTTCTCTTGCGCGGCGACAGCGACACCACCTTCCTGCCGCTCGACGTGCCGCTGCCGGAAAAGGTCGTCTATGTGATGACGCTCGACGCCGACACGCGCACCACGCGCGACGCGGTTTCGAGCCTTGTCGGCAAGCTCGCCCATCCGCTCAACCGCCCGCATTTCGATCCGGTGAAGCGTGTCGTCACCGCCGGATACACCATCCTGCAGCCGCGCATCACCGCTTCGCTGACCAGCGGCGACGACGCCTCCTTCTTCCAGCGCGTCTTCTCGGCCAATCGCGGTCTCGACCCTTATGTGTTCGCCGTCTCCGACATCTATCAGGACGTCTTCGGCGACGGGTCCTTCACCGGCAAGGGCCTTTACCATGTCGACGCCTTCGAGGCGGCGCTGAAGAACCGCATCGACGAAAACACCATCCTCAGCCACGACCTGCTCGAGGGCGCGCTGGCGCGCGCCGCTTTGGTCACCGACGTCGAGCTGGTCGAGGACTATCCGACCCGCTACTCGGTCGACGCCTCGCGCCACCACCGCTGGGCGCGTGGCGACTGGCAGCTGCTCGGCTATATCTTCGACCCGCGATCCGGCGTGCCGGCGCTGTCGCGCTGGAAGATGGTCGACAATCTGCGCCGCTCGGTCACCCCAATCTTCTGGGTCATGGCCTGCGTCGCCGGTTGGACGCTGCTGCCCTTCACCCAGGCCGCGCAGTGGCAGGCGCTTTTGATCCTCACCCTGTTC
>NZ_RZTO01000625.1:0-3765 GCF_003997225.1 Mesorhizobium sp. M2C.T.Ca.TU.002.02.1.1 | reverse complement strand
CTCGACCGTCGCGACAAGACTTTGCGGGCCGGTGGCGATCCCGGTCACCCGCGCGCCGGTGACAAGCTCGATCTCCGGCCGTTGCGCCACCGCTGCCATCAGCGCCGCCTGCAGGTCGGCGCGATGTGCTGCGAGATAAGGGGCGCCCCAGCGACTTTCACCCGCCGCACCAAGCGGCACGCGCGCCAGCTCGCGCAGGCTCCCTGCGTCCTTCAGCACCACCGCTTGCGGCCGGACTGCATTGGGCAGCAGGCGCTCGAGCACGCCGAGCCGGCGCAAAATGCGGGTCGCGTTGGGGGAAAGCTGGAGACCGGCGCCGGCCGCTTCGAGTTGCCTGGCCTGCTCGAACAGTCTTACCGGGAAGCCGCGCTCGGCGAAGGCAAGTGCTGCCGTCAGCCCGGCGATGCCAGCCCCGACGATGACGATCTGCCGGGACCGCGTTTCAGTCATGGTCGAAAGGGGGCGATCAGGCGGCCTGGTCGACATAGAGGCAGCCGGCCGGCTGCGTTTCCGTCGCTTTCAGCGATGGCGAATAGCGATAGAGCGTCGAGCAGTAGGGGCAGACCTTCTCATTGTCGTCGCCCATGTCGAGGAACACATGCGGATGGTCGAAAGGCGGGTTGGCGCCGGTGCACATGAATTCCTTGACGCCGATCTCGATGACCGGATGGCCCGCGTCGTTTTGGAAATGGGGAATGCTGCCGCCTGCCATCGTCGTCTCCAATTGGGTTCGGCCAGTGGGTGTGACCAGCCTGCATCTGGAGCATAACAGCCCAGTTTGCAAGATCGATGAAATCAAACTGTCGCAAAAGCCTGTCAGAGGATAAGTTGAGCCGGTTAAGCGCATGAGGCCGGCGTCGGGGCGATTCCGTGACGATCATGCGTCACAAAGACATGCTAGAGCGTCGCCGAACGGCAATATGCGGCGCTCCCCAGGGACGGTTGCGGGCAAGAGCGGGAAACCATGAACGAACTGAAGCCGGTGCAGAGCGAGTTCATCACCGTCGAGGCGGCAAGCCCGGACGGCGGCAATCCCGACCGTTTCGTCAACCGCGAATTCTCCTGGCTGCAATTCAACCGCCGCGTGCTGGAAGAATCGCTGAACCAGCATCATCCGCTGCTCGAACGCGTCCGTTTCCTGTCGATCTCGGCCGCCAACCTCGATGAGTTCTTCATGGTGCGCGTCGCTGGCCTCGCCGGCCAGGTGCGCGAGGGCATCGCCCTGAAAAGCCCGGACGGCCGCACGCCCGAGCAGCAGCTCGAGCAATTGCTGCGCGAGGTCGAGCGGCTGCAGGAGGACCAGCAGAAGAGCCTCTCGGCGCTGATGACCTTGCTCAACAAGGAAGGCATCGAAAGCATCACCCGCGACGCGCTCACCAAGGACGAGAAGGCCTGGCTGGAAGAGCATTTCCAGGAGCAGGTCTTCCCGGTGCTGACGCCGCTGTCGATCGATCCGGCGCATCCGTTCCCGTTCATCCCCAATCTAGGCTTCTCGATCGCGCTGCAACTACGCCATCGCAAGAACGGCGAGGAGATGAGCGCGCTTTTGCGCCTGCCGGTGGCGCTCAGGCGCTTCATCCGCTTGCCCGACCGCAAGCATCATGTGCGGTTCATTCCGCTGGAGGAGGCGGTCGGCATCTACATCGGCAAGCTTTTCCCAGGCTACGAGGTCAAGGGCTCCGGCACGTTCCGCATCATCCGCGACAGCGATATCGAGGTCGAGGAAGAGTCGGAAGATCTCGTGCGCCTGTTCGAGACGGCGCTGAAGCGGCGCCGCCGCGGTTCGGTGATCCGCATCGAATTCGACACGCTGATGCCGGCCGAATTGCGCGATTTCGTTGCCGGCGAGCTCGGCGTCTCGTCGAGCCGCATCAGCGTGCTCACCGGCCCGCTTGCGCTCAACCAGATTTCCGAGATCGTCGCCATTCCGCGCGACGATCTGAAATTCACGCCCTACAATCCACGCTTCCCCGAGCGCATCCGCGAGCATGGCGGCGACTGCCTTGCCGCCATCCGCGAGAAGGACATCATCGTCCACCACCCCTATGAATCCTTTGACGTGGTGGTGCAGTTCCTGCGCCAGGCGGCGGCGGATTCGGAAGTGGTGGCGATCAAGCAGACGCTCTACCGCACCTCCAACGACAGCCCGATCGTGCGCGCCCTGATCGACGCCGCCGAGGCCGGCAAGTCGGTGACGGCGCTCGTCGAGCTCAAGGCGCGCTTCGACGAGGAGGCCAACATCCGCTGGGCGCGCGACCTCGAACGCGCCGGCGTGCAGGTCGTGTTCGGCTTCCTCGAATTGAAGACGCACGCCAAGATGTCGCTGGTGGTGCGCCGCGAGGATGGCAAGCTGCGCAATTACGTGCATCTCGGCACCGGCAACTACCACCCGGTCACCGCCCGCATCTACACCGATCTGTCCTTCTTCACCACCGATCCGGCGATCGCGCGCGATGTCGCGCAGATATTCAACTTCATCACCGGTTATGCCGAACCGGCCGAGGAGATGCGGCTTGCCGTGTCGCCTTTCACCCTGCGCAAGCGCATCCTCAAGCACATCGCCGAGGAAATCGTCCACGCGCGCGAAGGCCGGCCGGCGCGCATCTGGATGAAGATGAACGCGTTGGTCGATCCGATCGTCATCGATGCGCTCTACGACGCCAGCCGCGCCGGCGTCGAGATTGACCTCGTCGTGCGCGGCATCTGCTGCCTGAGGCCGCAGGTGCCGGGCCTTTCCGAGAACATAAGGGTCAAATCGATCGTCGGCCGTTTCCTCGAGCACAGCCGCATCTTCTGCTTCGGCAACGGCCACGGCCTGCCGTCGGACGAGGCGATCGTCTACATCTCGTCCGCCGACATGATGCCGCGCAATCTCGACCGCCGCGTCGAGACCCTGGTGCCGATCACCAATCCAACTGTGCATGAACAGGTGCTTGGTCAGATCATGCTGGGCAATGTCATGGACAACCAGCAAAGTTTCGACGTATTGGCTGACGGCACCTCCCGGCGCGTTGTGCTGGAAGAGGGTGAGGAACCGTTCAACGCGCAGGAATATTTCATGACCAATCCGAGCCTCTCCGGACGGGGCGACGCGCTGAAATCGCATGCGCCCAAGCGCATCGCCCAGTTCAAGCGCCGCAAGAAAAACGGCGCCGCGTGATCGCAGTTTCCCAGGGCCGGCTTCAGGACCGGCGACCGCTGTCGATCATCGACATCGGATCGAACTCGATCCGCCTTGTCGTCTATGAGGGACTGGCGCGCTCGCCCACGCTTCTGTTCAACGAAAAGATGCTGGCCGGTCTCGGCCGCGGCATCGTTTCGACGGGCAAGCTCGACCCTGAAGCGGTGACGCGCTCGATGGAGGAATTTCGCCGGTTCCGCGCGCTGTCGGATCAGGCGGGCGCCGAGCACATCTATGTGCTGGCCACCGCGGCCGCGCGCGAGGCGGGCAACGGTCCCGATTTCATCCACCGCGCCGAGGATGTGCTGAAGACCGAGATCCGCGTGCTCACCGGCCGCCAGGAGGCTCATTATTCCGCGCTCGGCGTCATTTCCGGCTTCCATCCGGCCAACGGCATCGCCGGCGACCTTGGCGGCGGCAGCCTCGAGTTGATCGACATCAATCGCGAGGCGATCGGCGACGGCATCACGCTGCCGCTCGGCGGCCTGCGCCTGCAGGACATGGCGAAGAACTCGCTGGCGCAGGCGCAGAAGATCGCGCGCCAGGAACTGGCGCGGGCAAAGCTGCTCAAGGGCGGGCAGGGC
>NZ_RZTO01000624.1:0-3768 GCF_003997225.1 Mesorhizobium sp. M2C.T.Ca.TU.002.02.1.1 | reverse complement strand
GTAACGGCTAGGCGACCATCGCCAACCGGCGCTTTCTTTCGTCGAGCGAGACGATCGCCAGGCCGCTGGCCATCACCAAAAGGATGCCGCAGACGGCGAGCGCGTTGGGAAACTGTCCGAACACCAGCAGGCCCGAAATGACCGCCCAGACCGTGAAACAGTAGTAGAAGGGCGCGACCGCGCTTGTCGGCCCGACCCGGTAGGCCATGAAGATGAAGAAATGGCCGAAGATCAGGAACAGGCCCGCGCCGGCGATCAGCAACAGATGCCGCCCCTGAGGCATCACCCATTGCTCCGTCGCCAGATGCGCCGCGCCTGAGCCGGCCAGCACCACCACGACCGCGGAGATGGCGACGATCATGCCCGGCACCTCGGCGCCCACCTTGCGGCCGGCTATATCGCGCACCGCCGCGAAGGCGGCATTGCCGAGCGCCAGCAGCGCGTAGACCGAAATGCCCTGCATGGTCGGCTGCGCCACCATCAGCGCTCCGACAAAGCCAAGGCCGATCAGCGCCATGCGCGTGGCGCCGATCTTTTCGCCGAACAGCATCGAGGAGCCGACCAGCACGATGAGCGGCGTGATCTGCCCGAGCGCGGTGGAATCCGCGATCTGCATGTTCGCCAGGGCAACGACGTAGCAGAGGATCGCCAAGAGCTCGAACAGGTTGCGGCGCAGCACCTTGCGCTCGAAGAGCAGCGGGATCTGCCTGGCATAGCCAAGCATCAAAAGCAGCGGCACGCCCCACAGCGTCGCGGCAGCACCCCGCAGCAAGAGCACTTCATAAGGCGGCAGTCCGGTGGTCGCGAGCTTCATCATCGTGTCGTTGACGAGATAGGATCCCGTCGAGACGATCATGAACAGCGGGCCGCGGATATTGGATGGAATGAACTGCATGCGGCCGACAAGATCAGAGCGGCGTCGCGGCGGCAATGGGCCAGCCCAGCGCCTTTGATTTTACCCACGGCAACCCTATATCCGTTCCACATCCCCCTGAAATCGACCGTTGTTTCGGGTCGAGCGGGAATCCGCTCAGCCACAAGGCACTTGTGTTTTTCGGCCGTTGTCGCTAATCGCCCCGCATTCGACTGAACTGAAGGTCAAGGCCGTCCAAGGAAAGAGACTATGGCAAAAGGTAAATTCGAGCGCACCAAGCCGCATGTGAACATTGGCACGATCGGTCACGTCGATCATGGCAAGACGTCGCTGACGGCGGCGATCACGAAGTATTTTGGCGAATACAAGCGCTATGACCAGATCGACGCGGCGCCTGAAGAGAAGGCGCGCGGCATCACGATTTCGACGGCGCATGTCGAGTATGAGACGGCCAACCGTCACTATGCCCATGTCGACTGCCCCGGCCACGCCGACTATGTGAAGAACATGATCACGGGTGCCGCGCAGATGGACGGCGCGATCCTGGTCGTGTCGGCCGCCGACGGCCCGATGCCGCAGACCCGCGAGCACATCCTGTTGGCCCGTCAGGTCGGCGTGCCCTCGATCGTTGTGTTCCTGAACAAGGTCGACCAGGTCGACGACGCCGAGCTGCTCGAGCTGGTCGAGCTCGAGGTTCGCGAGCTTCTGTCGAAGAACGAGTTCCCCGGCGACGACATTCCGATCGTCAAGGGTTCGGCTCTGGCGGCGCTTGAGGATTCCAACAAGACCATCGGCGAGGACGCCATCCGCGAGCTGATGGCTCAGGTCGACGCCTACATTCCGACGCCGGTTCGTCCGCTGGACAAGCCGTTCCTGATGCCGATCGAGGACGTGTTCTCGATCTCGGGCCGCGGCACGGTGGTGACCGGCCGCGTCGAGCGCGGCGTGGTCAAGGTCGGCGAGGAACTGGAGATCGTCGGCATCCGTCCGACCGCCAAGACGACCTGCACGGGCGTTGAAATGTTCCGCAAGCTGCTCGACCAGGGTCAGGCCGGCGACAACATCGGCGCGCTCTTGCGCGGCATCGACCGCGAGGGTGTGGAGCGCGGCCAGGTTCTGGCCAAGCCCGGTTCGGTGAAGCCGCACAAGAAGTTCGTGGCCGAAGCCTACATCCTGACCAAGGACGAGGGCGGCCGTCACACGCCGTTCTTCACCAACTACCGTCCGCAGTTCTATTTCCGCACGACCGACGTGACGGGCATCGTGACGCTGCCGGCCGGCACCGAGATGGTGATGCCCGGCGACAACATCACCGTCGACGTCGAGCTGATCGTGCCGATCGCCATGGAAGAGAAGCTGCGCTTCGCCATCCGTGAAGGCGGCCGCACCGTCGGTGCGGGCATCGTCGTCACCATCAAGGAATAATCGATCCGGCACCTGCCGGTTCGACAAGGAAAGGGCGGTCTTCGGGCCGCCCTTTTGCTTTGGAGGCAGTATTGCGCCGACCTGTTCAATTCTATTGCAAGCACCGTCGCTGCCACTAGTATGGGTTGTACCGAGGGGCTTGCCAGGCGTGGTTTCGACATTCCGTTTAAAGACCATACGGTGTTGGCGCGGGCTGCTTCGGCTGGGATTGGCCGCTGCCATAGGGCTGGCCGCCCTCAGCGCCGCCGCGAAGGAGACACCGCCAGACTACGGTCCGGCGATGCGCTTCGTCGTCGTGCGCAGCAGCGCGCCGGACTGCGAGCCGAACTGCCCGGAATGGATTTCCGCCGAAGGCACGATCGAGGCCGGCACCCCGGCGCTGCTGAGACGCCTGCTGAAGACGCTCGGCGGGCGGCAATTGCCGATCGTCGTCAATTCACCCGGCGGCAATGTCGATGCCTCGCTGCAGCTTGGCCGCATGGTCCGCAAGAACAAGCTCGATATCGCGGTCGGCATCACGGAGTTTTCCGGCTGCTCGCCGGGGATGAAGAGCTGCCGGGATAATGACGGCAAGGACCAGCCCTTTTCCGGTGTCGCTCATGACAGCGGGGCGATGTGCAATTCGGCCTGTCCGCTGATGTTTGCCGGCGGCATCCGCCGCGTGGTCGGCGAATGGGCCTATCTCGGTGTCCATCAGATCACGACCACCTATCAGCGCGAGAAGCTGCTCTACCGCACGACCTATCGGATCGTGAACGGCAAGAAGAAGATCATCAGCACCAGGGTCGTCAGTCGCAAGAATGCCGGCAGCTACAAGACCTATGAGATGAGCAAGGCGGTCGAGAAGCGGCTGTCGGCCTATCTGAAGGAGATGGGCGTCGAGCAGGGCGTGCTCAGCGTGATGAAGGCGACGCCTGCCAGCGACATCAGGCAGATCGAACCCGAGGACATGCTGGAGATGAAGCTCGTCACCAGCCCCGATTCTCTCGATTTGCTTACCGAGGGCACCATTTGCCGGCGTCAGCCGGCGCCGGCGAATTGTCGCGAGATCCCGGCGAACGCCGCGCCGGCTGCGGTCGCGGCACTTGGGGCCGAGCCTTCTCCCACTGCTCCGGTTCCCACTGCCCCGGTTCCCTCGTCGGCGCAGCAGGCCCACGAACAGAAGATGCGTTTCGTTGTTGTTCGCGGCAGCAATCCGCTTTGCAATCCCGATTGTCCGGAATGGATTTCGGCGGAAGGCACGATCGCGGCAGGCACCGCCGACGAGTTGCGCCAACTGCTCGATACGATCCGGGAGCGCCGGTTGCCTGTCATAGTCAACTCGCCCGGCGGCGACGTGCAGGCGGCACTTGCCGCGGGCCGGCTGATCCGCGAGCGCAAGCTGGATGTCGCGGTCGCGCGAACGGATTTTCTCGATTGCGATCCGGGCGCGGCGGGGTGCGTCGCACCCGACGGCCTCCATACCGGCC
>NZ_RZTO01000623.1:0-3770 GCF_003997225.1 Mesorhizobium sp. M2C.T.Ca.TU.002.02.1.1 | reverse complement strand
GAGCACGCCGAGGAAGAGCAGCGGCGGCAGCGACAGGAGCACGACCGAGGCGTTGAGGATCCCCCACGGCACGTTCATGCCTTGCTGCGACAGCTCGGACGCCACGATCGGCAGCGTCTTGGCGTTGGAGCTCGACAGCATCAGCGCGATCAGGAACTCGTTCCAGACCAAGACGAAGCTGAAGGCGATGGCGCCGATCAGCGAGCGCGCCGCGACGGGAAGCGCGATCCGCCAGAACACCGAATAGGCGCCGTAGCCGTCGACGAAGGCCGCTTCCTCGATCTCCTTCGGCACACCCTGGAAAGCGGGAATGGCAAGCCACATGATGACGGAGATGGTGAGCAGCGAATAGGTGACGATCAGCGCCGGCAAGGTGTCGTAGAGTCCGACCTGCAGCCAGATCACCATCAGCGGGATCGCCACCGCCACCGGCGGCAGGAAGCGCAGCGACAGCACGAAGAACTGGATGTCGCCGGCGAAGCGGTTGGGATATCGCGCCACCGCATAGGCCGCCGGCAGGCCGAGCACGATACCGATCAGCACCGCCGCACCGCAGGCGACTGCGGAATTGTAGAGCCCGGTCAGCACGCTGTCGCGACCGAGGATGTAGCTGATGTTGGCCAGCGTCGGCGTGAAGATCACCTTCGGCACGCGGGTGATGATGTCGACATTGTTCTTCAGCGCGTTGAGCGCCGTCCACACCAGCGGGAACACGGCCAGGAACCCGGCCAGCGCCAGGACGGTTTTCGCGATCAGGCGGCCCGGTCTTACCCGCTTCATGCCTGCACCCGCTTCCACAGCATGGTGAAGGTGATGACGGTCGCGATCATCATCAGCACGGCCATGGCCGAAGCGTAGGAGACCTTGCCGGACTCGATGAAGCCTTGCGAGAAGGCGTACATGTCGAGCGTTTCGGTCGCCACGCCCGGTCCGCCGCGCGTCATCACATAGATCAGGTCGAAGGAGCGCAGCGACTCGATCATCTTGACGAACATCAGGCTGATCAGCGGCGCCTTCAGCATCGGCAGGGTGACATAGGCATGGATCTGCCAGCGCCTGGCGTGATCGAGCCTGGCCGCCTCGATCGGCTGCGGCGGCAAGGTCTCGAGCAGCTTCAGCACGATGACGGCGAAGAACAGCCCCCATTGCCAGACATCCACCGATGCCACGGCGAAGAGCGCGGTGCCCGGCTTGGACAGCGGATCGAAGATCAGCCCGCCGGTGATCAGCCGGTAGGGGTAGGTCGCGATGCCATAGAGCGGGTGATAGGCGAACTTCCAGACGAAGGCGGCCGAGACGCGCGGCAAAAGCACCGGGATGATGAACAGAAGGCAGTAAAAATTGCGCAGGCGTGGGCCGGCGACCTCGAACATCAGCACGCCGAGCCCGATCGCCACCGCCATCGTCGCGATGACTGTGACGATCTCCCATTTCACCGAGACCCAGACGGCGTTGAGGAAGCGGCGGTCGAGGAAGAGATCGGCGAAGTTCGAGAACCACACCCAGGAATAACCGGTCGTGCTCAGCTCGCGGTTCTGCAGCGCGATGACGATCGCATAGAGCGTCGGCACCATCGACAGCACCAGAAGGATGGCTAAGGTCGGAACCAGGAATGTGACCGGCAGGGAAGAGCGTCGGCGCATGGCCTATCCTCGGGTGTATTTGGATCGTTGGTAGAACCCGCGGCGCGGATCCCGGCATTCCTTCGAATGCCGTGGACCGTACGCCGCGGGCGGGAGGATTACTTCTTCTTCACCAGATCGTTGGCATAGGCCTCGAGCTCGTTGAGGCCGCCCTTGATGTCGGTCCGCGTGCCAGTGACCAGCTCCTCCAGGATGATGCCCCAGCGGTCGCCGAGATCGGGCCAGCGCGGATCCTGCCAGAAGTTCACCGCGGTCACCTTGCCGGTTTCGGCCAGCGCCTGACCGAGATCGGCGCCGTAGATGTCGGCGAATTCCTTGCTGGAAAGAATGCTGGTGCGGTTCAGCTCGCCGAACTGATGCGCATCGAGCCGGCGCTTCTCGTTCTCCTTCGACGTTGCCCAGGCGATGAACAGGCCGGCGCATTTCTTAGCCGCGTCATCGGCATTGGCCTTGGTGCCGATGGCGAGCCCATGGCCGTAGCCGCCGCCCGGCAGCGGCGAGGGCGGTGGCAGGAAGCCGACCTTGCCGACCACCTGCGAGGTCTTCGGGTCGACCGCCATGCCCGACAGCGGCGTCGATTCGACGAGGATGGCGACCTGGCCGGACAGGAAGGCGCCGGTCGATTCATCCCAGCTGCCGGTCTGCGTGCCGGGCGCCGAGTCCTTGAACAGCTTGAGATAGGTTTCGGTCGCCTTCACGGCGGCGTCGGAATTGAAAGCCGGCTTGTCGCCGTCGAACCACTTGCCGCCATAGGCCTTGAAGAACGGCATCCAGCGCCAGACATTGGCGCCCGAACCGCGCGCGCCGCGCAGCGCGATGCCGTACATGCCCTTGTCGGCATTGGTCAGCTTCGGCACGTCGGCGATCAGCTCGTCCACCGTCTTCGGCGGCTGGATGCCGGCGGCTTCCAGCACGTCCTTGCGGTAGACCATCAGGTCGCCGCCGCCGGTGAGCGGCGCGAACCAGACCTTGCCGTCATAGGTGGCGACCTTCTGGCGGCCGGGATCGAAATCGGCGTAGTCGTAGTCGGCCGGGTAGTAATCGGTCAGCGGCACGATCCAGCCCGAGGAGGCGAACAGAGCCACATTGGCCTCGTCGACATAGTAGACGTTGTAGTTGCCCACGGTGGAGGCATCGGCGCGCGACTTGGCGCGGCGGTCGTTTTCGTTGAGGTAGTCGATCTGGAAGCCGGCGCCGGAGAGCTTCTTGAACTCGTCCTTGGAGTCCTCCAGAAGCGTCAGGCCGTCGCGCGGCTGCGCCAGCACCTTGACCGGCGCCGAGCAGACGGGCGCCTGGGCAAGTGCTGCGGTTGACACGGAAGCGGTAAGCACGAACGCTGCGCCGAGGCTGGCAGCGAGCCGTTTTGAATTCATTGGTTTTCTCCTCCAGGAACACTCGCGAAAAGCGGCAGGTCCTCGGATTAAGCGACCCTCACCGTCGCCCGTAGGACCTTCCACCCGTCGCCAAAATGAGCAGTTGGAGAGGGCGAGGCTAGAAGCCCCGTTGCAGCAGATCTGTACTTTTATGCATTGTGCGGCGCAAAATATGGCGCGGGCAGAGTCTGCTCGTCACACGAGTATCAGTGCCATCGGAGCATTCGGCTCTCGGCTGTCCTACGCCCTTAGCGTCAGGCGCTGCCGCGACAGCTTGCGATAGGAGGACGGGGTCATCTTGTGCTTGCGCAGGAAGGCGCGGTTGAAGTTCGAGATGTTCATGTAGCCGACCTGGAAGCAGATGTCGGTGATCGGAATCTCGGTATCGGCGAGCAGCTTGCAGGCCTGCCAGAGCCTGAGCTTGGCGAGGTGGTCGCTGAAGGAATTGCCGGTGTTCTTCTGGAAGAAGCGGGAAAAACTGCTTTCGCTCATGCCGGCCAGTTGAGCCACGTCCGGCAGCTTCAGGTCCTCGGCGAAATGCTGGAACAGGTAGGTCAGCGAGCGCTGGATGATATCGAGCGATTCCGCGTCCAGTAGCGGGGAAAAATCCGGCGACGACAAAAGTTCGTATTCGTCGGTGGTGGCCAGAAGCTCGAGCAGCTCGAGGAACATGCGGAACCTTGCCAGCCCATGCACCTCGCCCATCCGTTCCATCAGCTCGGCGCCGTCGAGCGCCGTCCGGCCATGGAAGACC